>DASWYX010000239.1:0-15840 GCA_036404755.1 Pseudoduganella sp. | reverse complement strand
GGAAGCGACGGATGGACATGTTCTCGCCAATCTTGCCAACCAGGGCGGAGCGCACCTCTTCCAGGGTCTGGCCGTTGCCGGTCTGCAGGGCGCCCAGGGCAGCCACGTCAGCCGGGTTGTTTTCGGCAACCAGCTTGGCAGCCAGGTTAGCCATCGCCAGGAAATCGTCGTTCTTTGCCACGAAGTCGGTTTCGGAGTTCACTTCGACCAGCGCACCAACGTTGCCGGCGATGTAAGCTGCGACCACGCCTTCGGCGGTGATACGTGCGGATGCCTTGGCAGCCTTGCCGCCCAGCTTAACGCGCAGAATCTCTTCTGCCTTGTTCATGTCGCCGTCGGCTTCGGTCAGTGCCTTCTTGCACTCCATCATTGGCGCGTCGGTCTTAGCGCGCAGTTCGCCAACCATTGCTGCAGTAATTGCTGCCATGTGTTTCTCCTGTATTCGGTGGGTACTGTTTTGCCGTGTTGGCAACTTATGGCTGCCAGCCCGGCGGAAATCTGTTTAAAAAAAAGGGGGAGCTGTTGGGCCACCCCTTTTCAAGCTGTTCTCCGCCTTGCGGCGGATGGACAATTAAGCCTGCTCGTTCACTTCCACGAACTCGTCGCCGGCTGCAGTCTTGATGGATTCCAGGACTTCAGCGGAGGCGTTGGCACGGCCTTCCAGGATCGCATCTGCCACGCCGCGGGCGTACAGGGTGATCGCTTTGGAGGAGTCGTCGTTGCCAGGGATGACGTAGGTTACGCCTTCCGGAGAGTGGTTGGTGTCGACCACGCCGATCACCGGGATGCCCAGCTTGGCAGCTTCGGTGATTGCGCCCTTGTGGTAGCCAACGTCCACCACGAAGATCGCGTCAGGAACACCGCCCATGTCCTTGATACCGCCGATGGACTTTTGCAGTTTTTCCAGTTCGCGACGGAACAGCAGCGCGTCCTTCTTGGTCAGCTTTTCCACGGAACCGTCTTCGATCGCGGCTTCCATGTCTTTCAGGCGCTTGATCGAGGTCTTGATGGTCTTGAAGTTGGTCAGCATGCCGCCCAGCCAACGCTGGTCAACAAACGGAACACCAGCGCGCTGAGCTTCAGCGGCGATGATGTCGCGGGCCTGACGCTTGGTACCCACCATCATGATGGTGCCACGGCTGGCAGCGATTTGACGCACGGTCTTCATCGCTTCCTGGTACATGGCCAGGGTCTTTTCCAGGTTGATGATGTGAATCTTGTTGCGGTGGCCGAAGATGAACGGAGCCATCTTTGGGTTCCAGAAACGGGTTTGGTGACCGAAGTGGACGCCGGCTTCCAGCATTTCACGCATCGTTACAGACATTTTTTACTCCAGGGTTGGGTCTGGAATCCTCCCAGTCACCCTTGCGGGCACCCTTTTTGGGGGGATTCGGGTTTATAAAATAAGAAAATTTACAACATTGCACGACACGAGGTCAGGCAACCATAGATTCTACCTTGGAATTGCCTTCCCGGGCAAGTTCGGCGCCCCTTTGACGCCGCTCACGACGCCTTCCGCCAGCCCGTCGCACAATGGGCACCCCACCCGTCGCGCACCGCCATGAGCTTGCTTGACAGAGACAATCCGGACGCCGAGGATTCCAGCATGAGTCCCGAGGACAAAGAACGCGTGTCGCTCCAGATTGCCGCCACCGAGGCGCGAACGGAGGCGCACATGGCCGAAATCAGCGGCGCCCTGGCGGTAATCAATCAGCGCCTGGCCGACCGCGACCATGCCTACGACGCGCGCTTCGCAGCCATCGAGCAGGCGATCCGCGACCTGAGCCAGGCGCTGTCGCAACTGCGAACCACATTGACCACCACAACCATCGTGACCGCCATTACCGTGTGCCTGACCACAATCTTCGGGGTCGCCGACTTTAACGCCACCTTGCTGTCCGGCATGGTCACCTCGTTCGACTCCGGCCGCGATATCGGCGGCACTCATGCCGAGCTGCAGCGCCAGATCGCCGAGATCAACGCCACCCTGAAACGGCTGGAAGCTCGCCAGCCTGCCGAGGCGCCAGCCGTCGCCCCTGGACAGCGCGGCGAACGGAGATAATTTTTTTCACCATTCTTTCAATATCCTGTCGATTTCCAGTATTCTGCCTCGTCGTGGAGTTACAAACCCATCAACTTTTATGAAAGGTTCTGCCATGTCCACGAACACCATCCGCCTGCACCGCGTACTGCGCACGACCCCGGACAAGGTCTACAAGGCCTGGACCACGGCCGCCGCCTGGAACAAGTGGCTGCCGCCGTTCGGCTACGTCGGCGAAGTCCAGCAACTGGACCTGAAGGTCGGCGGCAAATACCGCATGTCCTTCACCGACATCGGCACCGGCTTCACCCACTCCTTCGGCGGCGAGTACAAGGAACTCAACCAGAACGAGCGCCTCAGCTACACCGCCGTGTTCGACGACCCGAACCTGCCGGGGGAAATGCGCACCACCGTCGAGCTAAAGGCCGTTTCCTGCGGCACCGAGATTAACGTCGTGCAGGAAGGCGTCCCGGCCGTGATCCCGGCCGAACAGTGCTACCTGGGCTGGCACCAGTCCCTCATTCAGCTCGGCCTGCTGGTCGAGAACCAGTAAGGCCACAGCCCCACTCCGCCCGCGGCAAGCGTGCCCGCCAGCCGCCGGGCGGACAAGCGCGGGCGCCGCCGCCCTCTGCGCCTGATGTTTGCCGGTCGTTTATAATCGTGTACTTCAAGAGCAGCATTACCGGCAAAGCATAAAAATGACCATTTCCATCAAAACGCCCGAAGACATCGAAGGCATGCGCCTGGCAGGCCGCCTTGGGTCCGAGGTGCTCGATTACATCACCCCCTTCGTCAAGGCCGGCGTCACCACCGGTGAACTGGACCGCCTGTGCCATGAGTACATGGTCAACGTCCAGGGCACGATCCCGGCGCCGCTGAACTACTGCCCGCCGGGCTACACGCCCTACCCCAAAGCCATCTGCACTTCCGTCAACGACGTGATCTGCCACGGCATCCCGGGCGACAAGGTGCTGAAGAATGGCGACGTGGTCAACCTGGACATCACCGTCATCACCAAGGACGGCTACCACGGCGACAACAGCCGCATGTTCTTCATCGGCGCCCCGTCCATCCTGGCCAAGCGCCTGTCGGACGTGACCTACGAGTGCATGTGGCTGGGCATCGAGCAGGTGAAGCCGGGCGCCACGCTGGGCGACATCGGCCACGCCATCCAGGTGCACGCCGAAAAAGCCGGCTACAGCGTGGTGCGCGAATTCTGCGGACACGGCATCGGCAAGGGCTTCCACGAAGAGCCGCAAATCCTCCACTACGGCAAGCCGGGCACCGGCCCGAAACTGGAAGCGGGCATGATCTTCACCATCGAGCCGATGATCAACGCCGGCCGCCGCGAAATCAAGGAAATGCCGGACGGCTGGACCATCAAGACCAAGGACCGCAGCCTGTCCGCCCAATGGGAGCACACGGTGCTTGTCACCGAAACGGGCTATGAAGTACTGACGCTGTCGGCCGGCAGCCCGCCGCCGCCCGCCTTCGTCACCGAAAAAGCCGCAGCTTAATCACTCCCCATTACGCGCATGCCCCACGCCTCGATGAAGAAGGACCTTCGGGAATCGCTGAAGACGCGGCTCAAGGCCGACCGCCAGCGCATCATTGCCACCTTCCACGAAGACGGCAAGCCCGAAAAGCTCTTGCGCTGCCTGCGCCAGAGCGTCGACGACGTACTGATCGCGGCCTGGGAAAACGCCGACCTGCCCCGGCAATCCTCGCTGGTGGCGGTGGGTGGCTATGGCCGCGGCGAACTGTTCCCGTATTCGGACGTCGACGTCCTGATCCTGCTGCACCAGGCGCCCGACCAGCCAACCCGCGCCCGGCTGGAAGAATTCGTCCAGCTGCTGTGGGACCTGGGCCTGGACGTGGGCCACAGCATCCGCACGGTGGAAGAATGCATGGCCGAATCGAAGGCCGACATCACGGTGCAAACCAGCCTGCTGGAAGCGCGCCTCATCACGGGCAACAAGGTCCTGTTCGGCCAGCTGGAGGAAGCCTACGACAAGGCGATGGACCCGCGCGCCTTCTTCGAGGCCAAGACCATCGAAATGCGCCAGCGCCACGCCAAGTACGAGGACACGGCCTTCAGCCTGGAGCCCAACGTCAAGGAAAGCCCGGGCGGCCTGCGCGACCTGCACGTGATCCTGTGGCTGGCGAAGGCGGCCGGCCTCGCCAACTCCTGGCGCACCCTGGCCGTGCGCGGCCTGATCACGCAGACCGAAGCGCGCCAGCTGATGGAAAAGGAGCGCGCCTTCAAGGATATCCGCGTACGCCTGCACCTCGTTGCCGGCCGCCGCGAAGACCGCCTGGTGTTCGACGTGCAGACCGCCGTCGCCGAGACGCTGGGCCTGAAAGCCACCGGCAGCGGCGTCCACATGCGCCGCGCCAGCGAATACCTGATGCAGCGCTACTACTGGGCCGCCAAGACGGTGGTGCAGCTGAACACCATCCTGCTGCAGAATATCGAAGGCCAGCTGTTCCCGCACGACGAAGAACCCGTGCCGATCAACGCCCGCTTCTGTGAAGTGAATGGGTTCATCGACATGAATGCGGACGATATCTTCATCCGCACGCCGTCCGCCATCATGGAAATCTTCGTGCTGCTGTGCGAACGCCCGGCCCTGAAAGGCATGACGGCGCGCACCATGCGCGCCCTGTGGCACGAGCGCTTCAAGATCGATGCGGCCTTCCGCGCCGATCCCGTGAACAAGGCCTACTTCCTGCGCATCCTGCAGGCGCCGCAAGGCATCATCCACAATATGCGGCGCATGAACGAGCTGTCCATCCTGGGCCGCTACCTGCCAAGCTTCCGCAAGATCGTGGGCCAGATGCAGCACGACCTGTTCCACGTCTACACGGTGGACCAGCACATCATGATGGTGCTGCGGAACATGCGCCGCTTCACGATGACGGAGCACGCCCACGAGTATCCCTTCTGCTCGCAGCTGATGGCGAACTATCCGCAGCACTGGCTGCTGTATGTTGCCGCGCTGTTCCACGACATCGCCAAGGGCCGCGGCGGCGACCACTCCAAGCTGGGCGTGGGCGACGTGATGCAGTTCTGCCAGGAGCACGGCATGAGCGCCGAGGAGACCGAGCTGGTGGCCTTCCTGGTCGAGCATCACCTGACCATGTCCCAGGTGGCGCAAAAGCAGGACCTCTCCGATCCGGACGTGATCAAGGCCTTCGCCGCCACCGTGCGCGACGAGCGCCACCTGACCGGCCTGTATCTGCTGACGGTGGCCGACATCCGCGGCACCAGCCCGAAGGTATGGAACGCCTGGAAGGCCAAGCTGCTGGAAGACCTGTACAAGATGACGCTGCGCGTGCTGGGCGGCGAGCCGCACTCCGCCGACCGCGAACTGAAGAACCGCCAGCAGGAAGCGCTGGCCACGCTGCGCCTCTACGGCCTGCCGCCGGACGCCCACGAAGCGCTGTGGAAGCAGCTGGACATGGCCTACTTCCTGCGCCACGACGCCAGCGACATCGCCTGGCAGACGCGCGCCCTGTGGGACCGCCTGAACAGCGAGCAGCCCGTGGTCAAGTGCCGCCTGGCGCCGATCGGCGAAGGCTTGCAGATCGCCGTCTACATCAAGGACCAGCCGGACCTGTTCGCCCGCATCTGTTCCTACTTCGACCGCAAGAACTTCAGCATCCTGGATGCGAAGATCCATACGACGAAGCACGGCTATGCGCTGGATACCTTCCTCGTCACCGAGCAGAGTTTCGCCAAGAGCTACCGCGACATCATCAGCCTGATCGAGCATGAGCTGTGCGAGCTGCTGCAGTCGCAGGCGCCGCTGCAGGCGCCGACCAAGGGACGCTTGTCGCGCCTGTCGCGCACCTTCCCGATGCAGCCCATCGTGGACCTGCGCCCGGATGAAAAGGGCCAGTACTACCTGCTGTCGGTGGCGGCCAACGACCGCACCGGCCTGCTGTACTCGATCGCGACGGTGCTCACGAAATACAAGATCAACCTGCACACGGCAAAAATCATGACACTGGGCGAGCGCGTGGAAGACGTGTTCATCATCGATGGCGCCCCGCTGGCCAATGCGCGCGTGCAGCTGCAACTGGAAACCGAATTACTGGAAGCTTTGAAAGTCTGATGTCTGAAGAATTGTTACGCCTGTCCAAGCGCATGTCCGAACTGGGCCTGTGTTCCCGCCGTGAGGCCGATGAATGGATTGCCAAGGGCTGGGTGCGCGTGGACGGCCAGGTCGTGTCCGAACTGGGTGTGAAGGTCTACCCCAGCCAGAAAATCACCGTGGAGCGCCAGGCGGCTGCCGAGCAGTCCAAGCGCGTGACCATCCTGATCAACAAGCCGGTCGGCTACGTCAGCGGCCAGGCGGAAGACGGCTACAAGCCGGCCGTGGTGCTGGTGACGCCGGAAAACCACTGGGAAGACGACACCTCGACCGAAATCTTCCATCCCAAGCAGTTGCGCAGCCTGGTGCCCGCCGGCCGCCTGGACATCGATTCCGTCGGCCTGCTGGTGCTGACCCAGGATGGCCGCGTCGCCAAGCAACTGATCGGCGAAGATACGAACGTGGACAAGGAGTACCTGGTCCGCGTGCAGTACACCAAGCCCGGCAAGCTGCCGGACGAAGCGCTGAAAAAGCTGAACCACGGCCTGTGGATGGATGGCAAACCGCTGCTGCCGGCCAAGGTCCGCTGGCAAAACGATGACCAGTTGAGTTTTACCCTGCGCGAAGGGAAGAAGCGCCAGATCCGCCGCATGTGCGAGATGGTGGGGCTGAAAGTGCTTGGCCTGAAGCGTGTGCGGATTGGCAAAGTTAAGCTGGGGGAACTGCCGCCAGGAAAGTGGCGTTACCTTCTCCCAACAGAACGCTTTTAAGTAGTGCAATTTACAACAAGAATATAGATTTTTCTTGCTGTAGGGCAAACGCTGGCGGAGTAAACACGGTAAAGTACGCGCATGAATAAACCTATGCCTATCGACACCCGCAAAGGTCCGCCCCGCATCGAGGAAGCTGTCGAGCCAATGCTGGGCAACGCCCAGCCGCACGACATTGTCGATCCCGATGAAATTGCCGACGCCCTGAGCCAGCTGGCCGGGCGCGGCGATGCCGTCACCATCTATCCCGAATCGACGCGCGAGCCCGTGATGGCGCGCATCCTGTCCGTCGATCCGGAGCTGCCGCATTTCGTCATCCAGCTGAATGAAGGCGGCGTGCTGCCGCCCGGCGAATGCACCTTCGTCTGCTGGCTGAACAGCGCCAAGTTCCAGTTCCGCCTGAACGACCCGCACTGGAACGCCCTGCCCGAGCATCCGGCCCTGATTCCGGCCCAGTTCCCGGAACGCGCCCAAGTGCTGAACCGGCGCGCGGCGCCGCGCCTGGAAACGCCGCTCGGCACTTATTACACGGCTTCCTTCGTCCTGAACGGCAAGCCATTCGAGCTGCAGCTGTACGACTTTTCCATCGGCGGCGTGGGCATGCGCTGCGCGCCGCGCGAGGCGCAGGGCCTGCATGTGGGTCGCAAGCTGCAGCGCGTACGCCTGGAGCTGGGCCAGGATACGGTGGTCATCTGCGACCTGGATATCCGCCTGGTGCGCCAGTACCGCTCCTTCCTGCTGGGCGAGCAGGTGCAGATCGGCTGCCAGTTCCAGAACATGCCAGCCAATACCCAGGAACAGCTGCGCAAGGCGCTCGACCAGCTGAACGCCACGCGCATCTCGCGCTAGGCGTTTCTCTGCGCACCCTGCGCCAGCGGCAGGCGCACGGCCACCAGCAGGCCGGCGCCGCCATCCACCGCATCCAGGACGATTTCTCCGCCGTGCTGCACGGCTGCCGCGCGTGCGATAGACAGTCCCAGGCCGCTGCCGCTTTGCGTCTGGCGCGGGTCGCGGAAGAAGCGGTCGAACACCCGTTCCCTCAGCTCGGGCGCGATGCCCGGCCCCTGGTCGGCGATGCGGAGCACGGCGCTGCCGCCCTCGCGCCGCAAGTCCACATGCACGGCGCCGTGGTCCGGGCTGTACTTGATGGCGTTGTCCAGCAGGTTATCGACCAGCGATACCAGGCTTTCCTTGTGGCCGGCCACCGTCAGCCCGCTGTCCCCGCTCAGTTCAAGCTCCACGCCGCGCGCGTCCGCAATGCCGGACAGCGCCGCCATGCGCTCCTGTACCAGCCCATCGAACGATAGCTGCTCCTCCAGCACGCCCGCCGTGGCGTCGCTGCGCATCAGCCGCAGCAACTGGCTCACCAGCCGGGTGGCGCGCGTGGCGCTGCTGACGATGCCGTCCAATAGTTGCTGCTGGCGCGCATCGGCGGCCTGCCGCTGCAATGCCTCCACGTTTACGCGCATGGCCGCCAGCGGCGTGCGCAGCTCGTGCGCCGCGTCCGCAATGAAGGCGCGCTCGCGTTCCGCACTTTCGCTGACGCGCAGCAGCAAGCCATTGATGGTCTTCAGCATGCCCTTCAACTCGCGCTGGCGGTCATGCAGCACCAGCGGCGCCAGGTTGTTCGGCCCGCGCGTGGCCAGTTCCGCCATGGCGCGTTGCCACGGCCCCTGCGCGACGCGCGCCGTCAGCCAGGCCGGCAGGATCAGGAAAGGCAGGCTGACCAGCAGCGGCAGCAGCAGCGTGCCGCGCGAGCCCAGCGTAAGGAAGATATTCATGCCGTCGGCGGGAACGATCATCGTTACGCGCACGCCGCCGCGGGGCGATTCGAGCGCGCGGGTACGCCAGCGGCGGCCGTCCGCTTCGCGGGTTTCGATGCGGCCCACACTTTCGGCGCTCACACCCGCCGGCGCGCCCTGCGAACGGTACACTGTATGACCGCCACGTTCGACCACCATCGTCGGGCCCAGCGCCGGATCGGCCTCCGTACCGGTCGCCGTGCGCATGGCGCGCTCCATGGCGGCCATCGTCGCGCGCATTTTGTCCGGCTGGCCCTCCAGGTTTTCCGCCACCGCGAACATGGACTCATACAGGGCGTCCTGCCGCAGCGTGGTGACGTCCTTGCTTGCGTCGTACACCAGGAAGGCCACCAGCAGCAGCCAAAGGAGGCACAGCACCGCCATCTGGGCCAGCATCGACCGCCGCATCATGCTCGGTTCGGCCACCGCGGCCCACAGGCGGCGGATCATTTGGACGGCTCCCGCTGGTCGATCACATAGCCCACGCCGCGTACCGTGCGCACATAGCCCTCGCCGATCTTGCGTCGCAGGTTGGCCATGTGCACGTCCAGCGAATTGCTGGCGATGGCTTGCGAGCCGGGAAGCGCCTGTTCCTCCAGGCTGCGGCGCGTGACGACCCGGTCGGCGCGCATCAGCAGGGTTTTCAGCAGCTCGTATTCGCTGGCCGTCAGGTCCACCGGCTTGCCCTGCACCGTCACGCGCCGCGTGGGTACGTGCAGCACGATGCCGCGCAGCTCCAGCGTTTCGCCGTCGAAGCCATAGCTGCGGCGGGCCAGCGCCCGCACCCGGGACAGCAATTCGGCCAGCTCGAAGGGCTTGACCAGGTAATCGTCCGCACCCGAATCGAGGCCGCGCAAACGGTCGTTCAGCGCATCGCGCGCGCTCAGGATCAGCACCGGCAGGGACTGGCGTTCGCGGCGCAGGCGGGCCAGCAGGTGCAGGCCGTCGCCATCGGGCAGGTTCAGGTCCAGCAGCACCAGGTCGCAGCCGCCCGTAAGCAGGTGGGCTTCGGCATCGGTGAGCTGGCGCACCCAGACCACGTCCATGCCCTGATCGCTGAGGGCGATGCGCACGCCGTTCCCCAGATCCAGATCGTCTTCTATCAGCAGGATTTTCATGGGCTCTATTTAACCACCCTTGCCTGAAGATCAGCTAAAGACCGGGCTTCATCCAATCTTCATCAAGCGATCAGATTTCCTTCATCCGGCATGCCGATACTTGCGGCTCCAACAACTCATTTGTACCTGATTATGAAATACGCCCTTCTTTCTCTCCTGCTGGCCGCCGGCGCAGCTTCCGCCGCCGACGATAACGTGCTCACGCTCGGAGGCGGGGTCGCCGCCGTGGCCCGCTATTCCGGTTCGGACGAACTGCAGGCTGCCCCCATCATCGCCATCGACTACCAGATGGCCAATGGCTTCTACGCCAGCACCATGCGCGGCCTGGGCTACGGCCGGCAATTCGGCAAGCTGAGTGTAAACGCCGCCATCGGCTACCGCGGCGAACGCACCGACAAGGAGCAGACCAACTTCGGCGCCCGCCGTGGCAGCGACAAGCTGAAAGGCATGGGCGTGGTCAAGGGCAGCGCTACCGGCCTGCTGGGCGCGGGCTACAGCATCGTCGATGGACTGATCGTGAGCGGCCAGCTGGAAATGCCGCTGTCCCACCGCGAAAATGGCCGCAGCGGCGGCATCGCGTTGACCGGCACCCTGGTCGAAGACAAGACCGACCAGGTAACCGTCAGCCTTGGCGCCAATTTCTCGGACCGCAAATACGCGCAAACCTATTACGGCGTGACCGCTGCCCAGGCCGGGCGCACCACCTTCAAGCAGTTCAGGCCGAAGGCCGGCCTGTACGAAGCCACGTTCAATATGAGCTGGCGCCACAAGCTGGACGAGCGCTGGTCCGTGACCACCATGGCAGGTTTCAGCACCCTGGTGCGCGACGCGGCCAAAAGCCCGATCACGCTGCGCGACCACTCGCCAACCGCCGCCGTGTATGCCAGTTACAGCTATTGAGCGCTACAGCACGTCCAGCGGCGTGGCGCGGCGCGGCGGCGGGAAGGCCTTGTCCAGCGTGGCAAAGTCGTCCTGCCGCAGCGTGATCGCCATCGCGCCCGCGTTTTCCCTCACGTGCTCTTCGCTCGCCGCCTTCGGGATCGGCACCACCGTCGGATCGCGCATCAGCCACGCCAGCGCGATCTGGGCCGGCGTTGCCTTGTGGTGCGCGGCCACCGCCAGCAGCGCCGGATCGTTCAGCAGCGCGCGCTGCTCGTTGCGGTCCGATTCCAGCGGCGAATAGGCCATCAGCGGGATTTCGCGCTCGCGGCACCATGGCAGCAAGTCCCATTCAATGCCGCGCCGGCGCAGGTTGTACAGCACCTGGTTGGCTGCAATCTCGTCGCCGCCCCGCAACTGGGCCGCATCGCGCATATCGTGCGCATCGAAATTACTGACGCCGAAATCGCGGATCTTGCCGGACTTCTTCAGCTCCAGGAAACCGGCCAGCGTGTCCTGCAACGGGTGCGAGCCCTGCCAGTGCAGCAGGTACAGGTCGATGTGGTCGACCTTCAGCCGCTGCAGGCTGCGTTCGCAGGCCGCGATCACGCCCTTTCGGCTGGCGTTCTGCGGCAGCACCTTGCTGACCAGATAAACCTCGCTGCGCCGGCCCGCAATCGCTTCGCCAACCACCTGCTCCGATCCGCCATCGGCGTACATCTCGGCGGTGTCGATGACCGTCATGCCCAGGTCTATTCCCAGCTGCAGCGCCCTCACCTCCTGCGCCCTGTTCGACGCGGCTTCGCCCATATTCCACGTTCCCTGCCCCAGTACCGAATTCATCATCCGCTCCCGTTCAAAGGCCGAAGGCCCGGATACTCAGTGTATAGGTAAATGCAAAAAGAAACGCCATGAACAGCACCAGCAAGGGGATCGACAGGGTGGCCGCCACCTTGCGCGGCAGCACGGCCGGCAGTCGCCCCACCAGGAACTCGAATGCGGCCGACAGCAGCAGGATCGCCAGCAGCGACGGCCAGTACAGCAGGCCGGCGACCAGTCCCTGTTCCAGCGCGTTGCCGCCGATCTGGCCCTTCAATACCATGGCCGGCGCCACATAGGTGAATGGCACGGCCATCACCAGCATGATGATCTTGAAGACGAGGAAGTGCTTCGCCTCGGGCGGCTTGTTGCGGAACACATTGCCGAAGAAAAAGCGGAAGCCATCCGCGCGGCGCGTCAGCGCAAAATAGGAGAGGCCAATGAAGAAAGGCAGCAGCGCGCAGCCGAACAGCACCAGCATGGAGGATGGCGGCAGATAGACCGCCTCGGCCAGGATGCGCAGCTTGGGGACTTCGCCCATGGCCGCTACTCGCAGCACCACCAGCATCTGCGCGGCCAGCAGGCTGGCGACGCAGAACTTGAGGATGAATCCGACGCGGGGAACCAGCATCAGCGCCTCGGACACCATGATGAACACGATGGTAGCCAGCAGCAGGCGCAGGGGAAACGCGGCCAGCAGCCCGAAGGCGTCGGCCGCGCTGCGGAAGATGTCGAGGGCGCTCATGGGCCCTCCCCGCTCAGGCCTCGATGGCGCGGGCCGAGTTGGCCGACCAGCGGTACAGGCCCACCACCACGGCAGCGCCGACGGCAATGGCAATCATCATGCCGGCCGCCTCACTAAGGTTGTTGGCAATGGCCAGCGGCTCACCCTTGTTGGTCAGCACGATCAGGCCCGCCAGCGCCACGTTGAACAGGCTCTCGCCCACGATGAAGCCGGACATGATCAGCACGCCGAGTCTCGAAGCGGCTTCGCCATGCTTCTTGCCGCGCATCGCCTTCTCGAAGAAGTAGCCGGCCACGGCGCCCACGACCACCGGCGCCGTCACGGCGGAAGGCAGGTAGATCGCCAGGCCCACGCCCAGCGGCGGCAGGCTGTATTTCTTGTCGCTGACGGTCTTCAGCAGGAGATCGATCGCCACCAGTCCCAGGCCGATCAGCGCGCCGTAGCCGATCAGGTGCCATTGCAGGTCGCCGCCCACCACGCCCTTGGCCAGCGTGGAAATCAGCGTGGCCTGCGGCGCCGCCAGCGGCTGGTCCGAAATCGCGTTCACGTTCGGCGCGCCGGCAAAACCGTTGGCATGGTTCAGCAGTTCCAGCACTTGCGGCACCACGCAGGAGCCGGCAAACACGCCGATGATCAACGCCACCTGCTGCTTCCACGGCGTTGCGCCGACCAGCTGGCCGGTCTTCAGGTCCTGCAGGTTGTCGTTACCGATCACGGCCACCGCCAGCACGACGGTGGTGACGAACAGCGCATAGGCGATCAGGGCGTTCGCAGTGTCCGGCCCCATCACGTGACGGCCCACCATGCCCACGGAGGTTGCTGCGCCGAGGATGGTCAGGATGGCCAGTCCGGAAACCGGCGAATTGGAGGAACCGATCAGGCCCGCCATGTAGCCGCAGACAGCGGCAGCCAGCAGGCCCGCTATCAGCACGTAGCCGATGCCGACGGCCACCAGCGGCGTGGAGATGGAACCGAGAGGGCCGCCTTCCAGGAAGGATGCCAGCAGCCAGCCCGCAGGCACCATGGAAACCAGGGTCACGAGGCCGACGACGAAGAGCGGCAGGTCCTGGTCTTCGCGCGGCACTTCGGTGCCGCCATGCCTGGCGCGCTTCGAAGCTTCCAGCGCGGACTTCAGGCCACCAACCACCGGCTTGACCAGCGTTGCCAGCGTGACGATGGCGGCAGCGCCGATGGTGCCGGCGCCGATCATGCGCACATCGGTGCGCCAGATCTTGGTCGCGAACTCGCCCACTTCAGCGCCGGCCGGCATGCCGGCCCAGTTGGTCAGCAGCGGTACCAGCACGCCCCAGGCGATGATCAGGCCGACCAGCATGGCGATGCCGACGGTGATGCCCATCAGGTGGCCGGCGCCCACCAGCGCCAGCGAGCTGGAAGCACCGATGCCGGTAGCGCCATTGCCGACGCGGACAAAGGCCGCCACTTCCGCAGCAATCAGCTTGGCGGCGGCGAGGAATGCGAACAGTGCGGAAGCGACGGAGCCCCAGATCACGGCCCACAGGCCGGCCTTGCCTTCCTGGGCGCCGGAACGCGTTGCGGTGCCGACCTTCAGCACTTCGGCGGCGGCCACGCCTTCCGGATATGGCAGGTCCGACTGCGATACGAGTGCGCGGCGCAGCGGCATCGTGTACATCACGCCCAGCACGCCGCCCACGGCGCAGGCGCCGAAGGTAGGCCAGAACGGGATTTTCGACCACCAGCCTATCATCAGCAGGCCAGGCAGCACGAAGATCACGGATGCCAGCGTGCCCGCTGCCGAAGCGATGGTCTGGACGATATTGTTTTCCTGGATCGTCGCATCCTTGAATGCGCTCAGCAGGGCCATGGAGATCACGGCGGCGGGAATGGAAGTGGCGAAAGTGAGACCGACTTTCAGGCCGAGGTAGACCTGGGCGGCAGTGAAGACCAGTGTGATCAGCACGCCAAGCACGATGCCACGGACAGTAAATTCCACCGGGTTGTTGCGGTTTGTTTTGTCCATATTAGTTCTTGGGTAATTAAACTTGCACGGATATTACGCCAGAATCGGACCGCCGCCAAACGCTCTTAGTCGTCCTCGTTCGGATCGAGGTCGGGGAACAACACCGAGGTGTAGCCGAATTTGCTGAAGTCGCGGATGCGCATCGGGTAGAGGATGCCGAGCAGGTGGTCCACCTCGTGCTGCACCACGCGGGCGTGGAACTCTTCCGCATCGCGCACGATGCGGTTGCCGAACTGGTCGAAGCCCTCGTAATGCAGGCGCGCGTAACGCGGCACCACACCGCGCAGGCCGGGCACCGAGAGGCAGCCTTCCCAGCCATCTTCCGTCGCCTCGCCCAGCGGCGTGAGGACGGGATTGATCAATACCGTTTCCGGCACCTGGGGCGCGTCCGGATAACGGGCATTCGACTTGAAGCCGAATATGACTACCTGAAGATCGACGCCGATCTGCGGCGCGGCCAGGCCGGCGCCGTTGGCGGCGTGCATGGTGTCGAACATATCGTGGATCAGCGCATGCAGCTCGGGCGTGTTGAATTCCTCGACCGGCTGCGCCACGCGCAGCAGGCGGGGATCGCCCATCTTCAGGATTTCGCGTACCGTCATTTGCAGACCTCGAGTTCGCTCAGGAATTGGCGGAAGCCGTCGCCCGTTTCCGGATGCTTCATGCCCATCGCCACGGTGGCCTTCAGGTAACCGAGCTTGGAACCGCAATCATAGCGCTGTCCCTCATAACGGTAGGCCAGCACACGTTCCGCCTTCAGCAGCGCGGCGATGCCGTCGGTCAGCTGGATTTCGCCGCCGGCGCCAGCGCCCAGGTTTTCCAGGAATTCGAAGATGCGGTTGGACAGCACATAGCGCCCCACCACCGCCAGCGTGGACGGCGCCACCTCGGGGTTCGGCTTTTCCACGATGCCGTTCACGATTTCCAGCTTTTCGCGATAAGCGTCAGCGCTCACGATGCCGTACTGGCGGGTGTGCTCGCGCGGCACGTCCTGCACGGCCAGCAGGCTGGCGCGTTCGTAGTCGTAGCGCTCCGTCATCTGCGCCAGCACCGGCTTGCTGGCATCCATGAAATCGTCCGCCAGCACGACGGCGAAAGGTTCATTGCCCACGATCGAGCGCGCACACAGCACCGCATGGCCAAGGCCCAGCGCTGCCGGCTGGCGCGTGTAGATGCAGTTGACGTTCTTCGGAATCACATTGCGCACAATGTCCAGCAGTTGCTGCTTGTTCGAGGCTTCCAGCTCGGACTCCAGCTCGTAGGCCTTGTCGAAATGGTCCTCGATGGCGCGCTTGTTGCGGCCCGTGACGAAGATCAGTTCAGTGATGCCGGCTGCCACCGCTTCTTCAACGGCGTACTGGATCAGCGGACGGTCGACAATAGGCAGCATTTCCTTCGGCTGCGCCTTGGTCGCAGGAAGGAAGCGGCTGCCCAGGCCCGCCACGGGGAATACGGCTTTTCGGATATGCGTCATTTTTTCAGCAGAGCGAGCAAGCCCGCTTCATCAAGGATCGTAATGCCCAGTTCTTCCGCCTTGGCCAGCTTGCTGCCGGCTTCAGCCCCCGCTACG
>DASWYX010000238.1:0-2259 GCA_036404755.1 Pseudoduganella sp. | reverse complement strand
GGCGGCCGAACTGGGGGCGGACATCAGCAGCGTGAAGCGCGCCATGATGGGCGCGGAAGCGCTCCCTGAATCGCTACGCCAGTGGTTCGCCGAGCATGGCGTGCCGGAGGTGACTTCCACCTACGGTTCGGCCGACGTGGGCAGCATCGCCTACGAAACCCGGACCAACGGCAAGATCAATCCGGGCATGGTGCTGGATGAAGACGTGATCCTGGAAATCGTGCGCCCCGGCTCCGGCGATCCCGTGGCGCCGGGCGAAGTGGGCGAAGTGCTGGTCACCGTATTCAATCCGGACTATCCACTGGTGCGCTTTGCCACGGGCGACCTTTCCGCCATCCTCACCGACGCCGCGCCATCGCCCTGCGGCCGCACCAACACCCGCATCAAGGGCTGGATGGGGCGCGCGGACCAGACCACCAAGGTGCGCGCCATGTTCGTCCATCCCTCGCAGGTGCACGAGATCACGCGCCGCCATCCGCAAGTGATCAAGGCGCGACTGGTCGTATCGGGCCGCATCGCCGACGAAGTGATGACGCTGCACTGCGAGGTAAGCGATCCTGCGGCAGAAAACGCCGCCGCCGACATCATCGCAACCATCCGCGATGTCACCAAGCTGCGTGGTGAAGTGCAATTCGCGGCCAGCGGCAGCCTGCCGAATGACGGCAAGATCATCGACGATGTGCGCGATTACAGCTAAGTTAAGGATGGGTTAGCGCGGCCTGTGGCGTAAAACCAACTCATCCTGCGGCGGCCGGGCAGATGGCGGATAATGAAAGCCATTCATCACCCCGTCGTTTGGTAGGCAAAATCATGCAAGACTTCCACCACAACCGCGCCCGCGCCCTGCTGGAAAACGCGGAAGAAATCTTTGACCAGGAAACCGTGCAGGCTTCCGTGCGCCGCATGGCCGCAACGCTTAACGCCCGCTTCGGCGACGAGCAAAAGCAGGAGTTCCCCCTGGTGCTTGGCGTGATGGGCGGCGCCGTGGTCTTTACCGGCAGCCTGCTGCCGCAGCTGACCTTCCCGCTCGAATTCGATTACATCCACGTCAGCCGCTATGGCGACGACGACCAGGGCGGCAAGGTGGTGTGGAAGGTCGTGCCGCGTCCCACCGTTTCGGGCCGCACCGTGATCGTGCTGGACGACATCCTGGACGAAGGCGAAACGCTGGCCCACGTGAAATCGCGCCTGCTGGAGATGGGCGCCAAGGAAGTGATCATCGCCGTCTTCGCGGACAAAAACATCGGCAAGTCCAAGCCCGTAAAGGCGGACATCGTGGGACTGACCATCCCGAACCGCTTTGTGGTCGGATTCGGGATGGACGTCTACGGCTACTGGCGCAACCTGCCGGGCCTGTGGGCAATCCGCAACGAAGACCTTAGTACCCGCTAGACGCGCTTCCGCCGCCCAGGTTCAGCTTCGTGATCTTGGTGCCTTCCAGGTTCAGGCCTGCCATCAGGCCTGCATTGGTGAGCACCAGCGCTTCCACGGGCTGGGTGGCGGTGGTCGTATCGATCTCGCCGTTTGCGCCCACCTTCAGCAGGGCCACCGTGCCGTCAACACCGGCGGTCCAGCCGGAGCTGTTGCGGAACTTGTTCAGCGCGTCCTGCGTCATGAAGAGCATGATGATGGCCTTGGATTGCGCGCCGGCCTGCAAGCCGACGGACAGGCTGCCGATGCTGTAATAGCCTTCGGTGCGGCCGCCCGCGCGCAAGGCGCCCTTGCCGTATTCGCCGCCCACCACCAGGCCCGCCGACACCACGCGCGGGAAGACCAGCACGCCGGCGGCCTTGCCCACCAGCTCGCGCGAGCCTTTCACTTCCTTGTAAAGCCGATCCAGCGTGCTGTCCACGCCCTGGCCGATTTCAGCGCGCTGCGCGGGCGCATCGGCGGTCGAACCGGTCGTGGTGGTAGTGGTACAGCCTCCAAGCGCCAGGCTGGCCAGGGCCAGCGCTGCCACGGTTTTCAACACAAACGTACGATTTCGCATGGAACCCTCCGTTGTTTGAAGCGGCCGGCCTCCCGGCCATCTGACGATTCTAGCTCAACTGAAGTCTTGCGCGCGCAGCCATGTACTCTGTCTTGAGTCGATCGACCATTTCCTGTGCCGTCGGCACATCATGCATCAGGCCCACGCCCTGGCCGGCGCCCCAGATATCGCGCCAGGCTTTCGCGCTGCCGCTGCCGAAGCTCATTTTCGATTTGTCGGATTCCGGCAGGTTTTCCGGGTCCAGGCCCGCTGCCTCGATCGACTTCTTC
>DASWYX010000237.1:0-2906 GCA_036404755.1 Pseudoduganella sp. | reverse complement strand
ATGTCCGTGCCCGCCGCATCCGGCTCCGCAGCCGCCGTCAGCGCGCCATCGGCGGCCGGTTGCGGCGACGGTTCCGCCGCCGGTGCAGGAACGGTCGCCGGCTTGGGCGCGGCCTTGCGCGGACGCTTCGGCTTTGGCGCCGCCTCTTCCGGCTTCACTTCCGGCACCGGCTCGGCCGACGCCACGTGCTGCGGCAAGGCCAGGCGCAGCTCGGCTTTCACCACGGCCGGCGCGGCCTTGCGGCTGTCCTCCAGCAGTCCGATGCGGGACACGAACCAGTCGATCGCCACCACATGCAGGGCCACCGTGGCCGCGCAGAGGGCGAGCACGCGGCGGCGGCGGGAAAGGAAGGTAACAATCGTCATGGCCGCTAGTTTAACGTCTGGAGCCGACCTTCCGCTGACAGCAGAGTTAAAAGCGCGGTGGCATAATCGCGCCATAATCATTTTGATAAGGTTCAGAGGATGTCCCTCCTGCGCACCCGCGGCCTGGCCGATTCCGGCAAGGTCGGCATGGTCGAGCTGTTTTTCGACCTGGTCTTCGTCTTCGCCGTCACCCAGCTATCGCACACCCTGCTGAAAGACCTCAGCCTGGGCGCCGCGCTGCAGGTGGGCATGCTGTTCTTTACGACCTGGTGGGTGTGGATCTACACGGCTTGGGTGACCAATGCGCTGGACCCGGACAAGATCCCGGTGCGCATCGCCCTGTTCGTGCTGATGGTAGTGGGACTAATGATGTCGATCTCGATCCCGCAGGCATTCGGCGACAAGGGCTGGCTGTTCGCCATTGCCGTCGTGGCCCAGCAGGTGGGGCGCAGCCTGTTCGCGATCTGGGCCGCCGGCGGCAACGCCAGCCTGCGCCGCAACTTCACGCGCATCGCGACGTGGACCGCCACCTCGGCCATCTTCTGGCTGCTGGGCGCCGCCGCCGAACCGTCGCAGCGCGCCGCCATCTGGGCCGTGGCCATCGCCATCGAACTGCTCGGCCCTCCCCTGTATTTCTGGACGCCCTTCCTGGGCCGCTCGACGTCCGCCGACTGGAACGTGGAAGGCAGCCACATGGCCGAGCGCAGCGCACTGTTCGTCATCATCGCGCTGGGCGAGTCGCTGCTGGTCACGGGCGCCACGTTTGCCGAACTGCCCTTCAGCGTCAAGGGCACGGCCATCTTCCTGCTGGCGGTGCTGGGCACGGTGCTGATGTGGTGGCTCTACTTCGACCACGGCGCGGAAGACGGCCACCACCACCTGCTGCACACCAAGGACCCCGGCCGCCACGCGCGCAATACCTACACTTACCTGCACGTGCCGCTCATCGCGGGCATCATCGTCAACGCCGTCGGCGATGAGCTGGTGCAGGCCCACCCGGACCACGCCGACCCCGCCGCGATGGCGGTGATCGTCGGCGGTCCGCTGCTGTTCCTGATCGGGACCATGCTGTTCAAATGGGTGAGCCGCCAGCGCGCCTGGCCGCCGCTTTCCCATATGACGGGCGTGGCCCTGCTGGCCGTGCTGGCAGCGCTGGCCGTTCCTTTCCATCTCACGCCGGTCGCTGCGGCAGCGGGGACGACCGTCATCCTGCTGCTCGTTGCGGTGTGGGAGAGCAGTGTGCTACGCTAACCTTTGACCTCAAGCCCCTCTTCCGGAGACCTACATGAGCAATCCGAATATGCCCAACCTCGGTGCGGGTATGATGACCGATACGTTGGACTTCGTTAAATCCCTCTGGGGCAGCATGGGCGTCCCCGGCATCAGCCTTCCCGGCATTGCCGCGCCCACCTTGTCCGTCGATGACCTGGACAAGAAAATCAATGAGCTGAAGGCCGTTGAATCCTGGCTCAATCTGAATTCGACCATGCTACGCAGCAGCATCCAGGCGCTGGAAGTCCAGCGCGGCACGATTGCGGCGCTGAAGTCGATGGGCCAGTCGCTCGCGGCCAGCATGGCGCATTCGGTCGGTTCGCCGGACATGTCGCCTTTCGGTTCCAGCCGCATGTCCAGCGCCAAACCGCCGGAAGCCAAGCCGGAACCTGCGGCCGCAGCTCCCGCAGCGCCGGCGCCGGCTGCTGCGGCGCCCGAAGCCGAAAAGCCGGCCGAGAAGCCGCATCCCGCCACGGACGCCGCCACCGCCGCCGCGGCGCAAATGGCCAATCCGGCGATCTGGTGGAACCTGCTGCAGGAACAGTTCAAGCAGGCCGTGAGCACGGCCATGGCGCCGGAGCCGGCCAAACCGGCGGCGCCGAAAGCCAACGGCGACGGCGACAAAGGCGATGGCAATGGCAACGGCTCCGCCAAGGCCGCCGCATCGGCCTCGCCCGCGGCAGCGCGCAAGCCGGCGGCCAAGCGTCCGCCCAAGCCACCGAAGAACGCGAACTGAGACGCTAACTCAGGCGCTAACTCAGGCGCTGGATGCGGATGGCCGAAATCTGGCCCTCCGCATCGCGTTCAATCTTCATGATATTGATCAGGCCCTCCTCTTCGAGGGCTTGCGCCGCTGCGTGCGCGGCCTGGAAACTGGCGATCGTGTCGCCCCGTGCGGCGACCGGCTTTACCCAGGCCATCGCACCAACCTTCATCTTGTTGTAGACCTCTTTGGCGATATCACGCATGATCACTCCCTCCCGGGTCGGTTTTTCTATTCGCCGGATACCTGCTCATTGAGCGCGGTCTCCAGCTCCGCTTCGATTTCCTCCGGTGTGGCCGTGCGGCCCGGCACCAGCATCTGCAATTGTTCGATCAGCTGGGCGAAGCGCTGCTGGCCCGGCGCGATCCTGTCGACGTGCATCAGCACTCCGTTCGCTTCCATCATCAGCAGCTCGTCATAGCCTTTCGCCTGCATATGCGAAATCAGGATCTGCGCAGAGTTGAACAGGATACGCAGATTGTCCGGCAAAGCCTGGCGCGCTTCGC
>DASWYX010000236.1:0-3352 GCA_036404755.1 Pseudoduganella sp. | reverse complement strand
GCATCCGGCAGCAGCTTCACATGCCAGTCCGGCAGCAGATCGCGGATCTTGGGCACGGACGCATCGGCGATCATCAGGTCCGCATCGTTCTCCATCGCCAGGTGAAAGAGATCCTTGCCCTGCAAGGGAAACGCGAAACCTGTAGCGCGCTGCACGTGCTGCTCGCCGAACGCAATGCGCGCCCGGAACTGGCCGCTGCGCACATCCTTCAGCGCCACGGTCGCAAAGCGGAAACCCATGCTGCGATACAGGGTCTCCAGCACCGCCTGGATCAGCTCATTGACTTTGCTGCGTCCCGTCGCGCGCATCTGCGTGACTTCCTGCACGCCCGCCAGCAGCAGCTCGCGCGCGTGGAAAGGCTTGCCGCTCGGGTAGACGCCTTCCTGTTCGCTCTCGCCAGCATCCATGGTGGCCAGCGCCAGCACATTCGGCAAGCCTTCATGCGCCTCTTCTTCGGCCTCCACCTGCGGGCCGAGCTGCATGCTGTCCAGCAGCGCATCCATATTCCGGCGCACGGTAAAGAACAGCTGTTCGATCTGCTCGCGCTCCAGGTTCAGCGCAGGACCATAGCGCTGCGTCAGCAGGCGCGCATCGTCCGCCGCCGGGCCGCTCTTGCGCGCCACGGCGCGCGCCACGTCCATGCTGAAGGACACCACCGTGCGCATCCATTCCGCGCGGTCGACCGGGTCGCGGATCACGCCCGGCGCCAGGGGCGCCACCGAGCGCACGATCACATCCGGAATCTTCCATTCCTTCAGGATGGCGGCGGACAGCGTATCGTAAGTCGAGCCCAGGATCATCTGCGACGCCTGCGCCTGCGTATGCTGGCCGGTCGCCATCAACTGGCCGATCTCGCGGAAGCGCTCATGCTCGCGCGAAGCGATCAGCAGCGGCCCGATATTCTTGAACAGGGCGCCGATCGACGCTTCCTCCGCCTTCTGGTAAGGGCTGAGGCGCGCCAGTTCGCGTCCCACCAGGCTGGCGCACAGCGCCGCCTCCAGCTCCGCGCGCACGCTTTGCGCATGCTTGCTGTTGGCCAGCGTATCGACCAGCAGCATGGCCAGCGCCGTGGTTTTCACATTATCGAAACCAAGCAGGGAAATCGCGCGGGAAACGGTGGTGACGGCCATGCCGGCCGCGGTACGGTATTGCGGCGTATTGGCAAGGCGCAGGATTTTCTGGGTCAGCGCGACGTCGGACAGCACGTAGTAGGCCAGGCTTTGCGTGCCCTGGTCTTCCGAGTCGGCCAGCTGCACCACGCGCGCGACGGACACGCCCAGGGCGAACAGGCCTTCGTCATCGCTGCAAAGCTTTTTCAGCAGCAGCCCGCGTACCGGCCGCCCCTCATCATGGGAATGTGGTGGCATTACTTTATCGTTATAAGCAGATCAGGCCATTGTAGCGCCACAAGGCCGCCTAGATTGCAGCACGGACGGCGGGAGAGGCGCCGCGGCCCGGCCGGATGTTGTATTTCTTCAAAATTTCCTGGTGCAGGCCCGCCAATGCGTTCAGTTTCGGGTTGACGGGGTCGAGCCGGCGCACGCCGGCGATGAAGTCCAGTGCGGACTTCCCCAGTTGCTCGTCCCAGCCCGTATTCTCCAGGCACTTCAGCACCGCCACGGCGGCGTTGAACACGACTTGCGGATTGTCCGGCAGCTTGCCGACCGCTTCCGTCATCAGGTCCACGGCGCCGCGGTAGTCGCCTTCCTTTGCCAGGCGGGCGCCTTCGGCCACCATATCGCCGACCTCGGCCCGGCTCTCGTTGGCCAGGCGGGCCGCCAGTTCGCCATGGCCTGTCTGCTCCATCATGCGTACGGCCTTGTCGATGGCCGCATTGCTGGCGGCGTTGCGCATCACATCGCGCATCACTTCGGTGGCCTGCTCCTCCTTGCCCACCTCGAGGCAGGTGCGCGCAAGCTCCATCTTCATTTCGTTGGACAGGCCGGTGGCGCGCTTGCAGCCGGCGAGCGCGGAGTCGAGCGAGGCATTCATGCGCGCCTCGTTGCCCGTGTACTCGTGCAGCATGGCGGACGAAATCGCGCTGCAAACTTCGGTGTTCTTCTGGCCGGCCAGCGACTTGTCCAGGTCGCGGATCACGGCCGCGGCCTGCACCGGATCGCCCTTCTTCACCAGGGTCTGGGCCAGGCGCGCGTGGTCTTCCGGGTTGCGGAATTCCGAATAGCGCGCCTTGCTGACCACCTGCTTCAGCGCGCGCTCGGCCGCTTCGACGTCGCCCGCTTCCAGCGCCACCTCGCCCAGCCGGCGCAGGCGGCGCACCGCATGCGGCGACAATTCCACCGCGTCGTTCAGCACGGCCTGGGCCGCCGGCAGGTCACCTTTCGCTTCATGGGTTTTCGCCAGCCAATCGTAGGCATCGAGAAACCGCGCATTGTGGCCCAGCAGCTCTTCCAGCATCTCGCGCGCTTCCTCGTAGCGCTCGCGCAGGAACAGGGTCTTGGCCTGGCCCAGGCGAGCCCAGTGGACACGGCGGCTGTTCCATAGTTCAGCGTAAATGGGCTCGGCCAGTTCCGGCTCGCCCAGTTGCAAATGCATTTCCGCGCGCAGGCGCATGAAGTCGGCGGAGAAGCGCGGCTGCGCCAGCTCGCCCGCTTCGCACGCTTCGATGGCGGCGCGCTGGTCGCCCACTTCCACCAGTTGATAAACGGGCAGCAGCGCCGTGCGGCGGTCCAGGGCGCGCCAGATGCGGTCCATCATATTGTCCGCGGCGAAGGGCTTCAGGATGTAATCGCTGGGCATCAGCTCGGCCGCGCTGACCACCTTGCTGAACTGGCCTTCGCCCGTGACCATGAAGAACATGGTGGCGGCGGAAATCAGCTTATGGTGGCGCAAGTCCTCCAGCATCTGCTGGCCGTCCTGGCCGGTTTCAAGATCGTACTCACAAAGGATCAGGTCGTAGCTCTTGCTTGCCAGGGCGCGGATGGCCTGGCCGGAGCTGGAGGCGTCATCGATGCGGCTCAGGCCGCACAGGTTCAGCATATTGTGAAGGCTGGCGCGCATGCCCGGATGGGGTTCGATGATCAGCGCGCTAAGGCCCTTCAGTTCTTTCATGATATTTGGCGTAAACGGGGGCTATCCCCCTCTCAAGGGCTGCCCCAAGTATATTACGCCGCAGTGAGAATTGGTGAGATTGACCGGGCGGGCGCGGCGCGGCCGCCACAGCCATCGACTCTCAGTTGCCTTTGCCGATTTCGTCCGTGCCCAGTTTCGGGTCGCGCTCGATCACTTGCAAAAGCGCATCCACGACCTCCGGATCGAACTGGGTGCCGCGCCGCGCCGTGATGTAGCTCAGTACGTCGGGATACGGCCACGGTTCCTTGTACGGGCGCTCATG
>DASWYX010000235.1:0-4477 GCA_036404755.1 Pseudoduganella sp. | reverse complement strand
GATGACGCGGTAGCCGGCGGCGGCCAGCAGCGGCGCCACGTCTTCGAAGGCGTGGATGTCATAGGGCCAGCCATGCAGCAGGATTACCGGCTGGCCGCTGGCCGGGCCGAGTTCCGCGTAGGCGATGTCCAGCTCTGCCGTGCGCACGTGGCGCAGCTGGTCCAGCGGCGAACGGCTGGCGGAGGAGGGCAGGGCAGCCGCCTTGGCGGTCGGGCCGAAAGCCAGCTCCAGGGTGGACAGTCCGGCCAGTGCAAACGCGCCGGTCATCATGAAACGGCGCTGCTTATTGATCTTTTCGTTCATCGCTTCCTCCGCTAAGTGTTGTGTGCATGGAAGAAGTATATGTACGGTATGTATCTGATGTGTGTCCGAATTTAGCTGGAATAGCAGCGGATTTCGATATTGTTCCTGTCAGGATCGTAGAAATAGATCGACTCGGCCATGCCGCGCGCGCCCTGCGTCTGGGCCGGGCCGTTGCTGCTGCGGTCGAAGGGGGTCCCGCCGTAGGGGATGCCGAGCCGGATCAGGCGCTGGTGCACGGCGTCGAAATCCTCGCGTTCCAGCGCAAAGGCAAGGTGCTGCGGGTGCCCGGGCGGGGCCTGCATCAGGTCGATCGTCAGGTGCTCGTTGACGCGCAATACCTCGAACGGCTCGGCGCGGCCGCCATGGGTGAAGCCGAGTACTTCGCCATAGAACTGCACCATTTCGGCGGGTTCGCGCACGTGCAGGATCAGGTGGTCGAGCTGGATCATGGTGGTCCCTCCTTGGTCGTCCGCGCATTCTAGCTCGATCAGCGTGTCGTCCGCGTGCGATTTGCCCGGCCGCCCACTACTGGCCTCGGGCATTTGCTATGCTAGGGTTTTTGCATTATTCGGAGTAGCAGAGATGGTTTCGTTGCAAGAGCAACTGCTGAAAGCCGGCCTGGGCGACAAGAACAAGGCCAAGAAGATCAACCAGGACAAGGCCAAGCAGAAGAAGGAAGAACGCCGCACCGGTGCGCAATCGGTGGACGAGGCCAAACTGGCCGTCCAGGAGCAGCAGCGCCAGAACGCCGAGCGCGCCCGCGAACTGAATGCGCAGCGCGACGCTGCAGCGCAGCAGAAGGCCATCCGCGCGCAGATCGCGCAAATGGTGCAGCAAAACCGCCAGTCCAAAGGCAATGGCGATATCGCCTACAACTTCACCATCGGCAGCAAGATCGAGCGCATTTACGTCTCTGAAGCCGTGCGCGGCCACCTGATCGCGCGCCGCCTGGCCATCGTGGGCCTGGACGGTGCGTTCGAGCTGGTGCCCAAGGTGATCGGCGAAAAGATCGCCGAGCGCGATGCGGCGATCGTGGTCTTTGCCAAGCAGGCCAGCAACGAAGTCGATGAGGACGATCCGTACGCGGCCTTCAAGATCCCCGATGACCTGATGTGGTAAGCCATCATGCGGATCGCGCTCTCACTCCTGATGGCAGCAGCACTGACGGCATCGGCAGCGCCCGCCGGATTGCCGGACGATGTGAGCGCCTTCCTGGCGGAGCGCGAATCCTGCGATCACTGGCGCGGTGAAGATGGCTATGACGCCGACCGCCGCGCGGAAATCAGCTGGTCGGTCTGCCAGTACTGTGCCGGCACCGATCGCAAGCTGGCAAGCCTGAAGAGGAAGTACCATGCCAGCAAGCAGGTGATGGACAGGCTCACTGGCCTCGAATCCCATGTCGAACCGGCGCCGGCAGCCCGTCAGTGCCGCGCCTCGCGCAAATCCCGGTGGGTGGGATGATCATCCGCGCAATGAGCCGCCAGGAGCTGGACGTGGCGCTCGACTGGGCTGCGGCCGAAGGCTGGAATCCCGGCCTGCACGATGCGGACTGCTTCTACGCCGCCGATCCCGGCGGCTATCTGGCCGGCTTCATTGACGGCGCCATGGCCGCCAGCATTTTCGCGGTGCGTTATGGCGCGTCATTCGGCTTCATCGGCGGCTATATCGTCAAGCCGGAATATCGCGGCAAGGGCTGCGGCATCGCGATCTGGAATGCCGGCATGGCGCGCCTGGCGGGACGCAATGTGGCGCTGGATGGCGTCGTGGCCCAGCAGCCGAATTACGCGAAGTCCGGCTTCGTGCTGGCGCACCGCAATATCCGCTTTGAAGGGCTGGGTTCGGGCCGCCCCGCGCCGGCGGCCGGCATCGAGCGCGCGCCCGACCACGCCGGGCTGGCGCGCTACGACCGCGCCTTCTTCGCCGACGACCGCACGGCATTCCTGCGCTGCTGGACGGGCCAGCCGCAGCACGTCACGCTGGCAGCGCGCGTGGCCGGCGGCATCGCAGGCTATGCGGTCATGCGTCCCTGCCGCAACGGCTACAAGATCGGCCCCCTGTTTGCGGACACGCCGGAACTGGCGGAGCAGTTGTTCACGGCCCTGCAGGGCGAGGCGCCGCAAGGAGCAGCGCTATTCCTCGACGTGCCCGAACCGAACGAGGCGGCGCTGGCGCTGGCGCAACGTCATCAGCTGCGGCCGTGCTTCGAAACCGCGCGCATGTACACGGCGGGCGAGCCGGAAATCAGCCTCGCCCGCACTTACGGCATCACGACTTTCGAGCTGGGCTAGACGCCCCACATGATGTATTCCTTTTCCTGCCTGGCCGCGCGCAGCATTTCCAGCAGGGGATAGGCGCGCGCCGAGAAGCTCACGCGCTGCAGCTTGGCGTGTTCCTCGGTTTCGCCCTCTTCGCGTTCATGGGCGTGCACATCATGCTCCACATCCTCGTTCGGATGGTCCTTCGTCCACGCTACCTCGCGCTCCAGCAACTGCAAGGCTTCCGCTGCTTCGTCCGGCGTGATCACGCCGCGCTGGGGACTCTTGTTCAGCAATTGAAGAATGCGTTCGGCATGTTCCTGGTACATCAGCACCTCGGGCGAGGATTTGGACTTGAAGGTTATTAGCATTTGCACACCTTTATTCGATTTGGTGGGCGGCAACTATTCAATGTGCTGCCCTTTAGGCAAACATTTGGTCAACCAGCAAAAAAACCATAGGGAGATTTGTATCCTAACGTAACTAAATCGTTTCAAATTTCATTCGTTTGATTATTTGCAATCGGCGTGAAACATGGCGAAAACCAGCTCTTATACTCGGTTTTTATTTCGCTAGGATTCCCATGGCAATGCAGATCCCATCCCGCCGCCGCTTCCTGCAGTCGGCCGCCGCAGTTTCCGTCATGTCGGCCTTTCCCGCCGTTTCGTGGGCGGTAACGTCCAATACCAGCGCCAAAGCGGCCCCGGTCGCCGGTACGGAGCTGCATTGGCTGGATGGCAAGATGCCCGCCCGCTTCGAAGGCGCGACCTTCGGCGTGCCCTGGCCGCGCGGTACGATGCGCCTGCCCGCCAACAGGAATCTCCAGTTCCGCCTGGGTGGCGGAGCGGGCCTGCCGGTGCAATCCTGGCCGCTGGCGTACTGGCCGGACGGCTCGCTCAAGTGGACGGCGCACGCGGTCGGCGGCGGCGAACCGGCGCAAGGATGGCGGCTCGAAGCCGGCGGCGCGGCGGCCGGGGGCGTTTCGGTAAAGCAGTCCGGCGCGGATATCGTGGTCACGGCCGGCGACCTGGTATGGACGGTGCCCACCAGCGGCGAACACCTGGTCGCGAAGGCCACGCGCAAGGGCCGCGTAACCATGCAGGAACTGAAGCTGGTGGGCCTGCGCCAGGATGGCCCCGATCCTGATGCCGGCGGTTCCGTGTCGCGCCAGCCCTTCGCCAGCAAGGTCACGCGGGTAACCATCGAGCAGACCGGCCCTGTGCGCGCCGTGCTGAAAGTGGAGGGTACGCACGCGGGAGCAGGGCGCGACTGGCTGCCGTTTTCGGTGCGCCTCTACTTCTACTCGGGTTCGGACAGCGTGCGCATCGTCCACTCCTTCATCTACGACGGCGACCCGGGGAAGGACTTCATCCGCGGGCTGGGCGTCACCGCCAGGGTGCCGATGAGCGACACCACGGTCAATCGCCATATCCGCTTCTCCGGCGAAGGCGTGGGCGTATGGGGCGAGGCCGTGCGCTCGCTGACCGGCCTGCGCCGCGACCCCGGCCAGGCTTACCGCGACGCGCAGATCGCCGGCAAGGCGCTGCCGCCGCTGGATGGCATGAACAAGCAGGTGCAGGATGGCCTGAAGTGGATTCCCGAGTGGGGCGATTTCTCGCTGTCGCAGCAGACCGCGGACGGCTTCGTGATCCGCAAGCGCACCGCCACAGGACAGGCCTGGATCGATTCCAACGCCGGCACGCGCACCAAGGGCCTGGCTTACGCCGGCGGCGCAAGCGGCGGCATCGCGCTGGCACTGAAGGACTTCTGGCAGCGCGCGCCCACGCAGCTCGACGTGCGCAATGCGGCAACGCCCATGGCCGACGTCACGGCCTGGCTCTGGTCCCCGTCCGCACCGGCGATGGATATGCGGCCCTACCGCGCGGTGGATGGCATGGATACCTACGCGAAGCAGAACG
>DASWYX010000234.1:0-3760 GCA_036404755.1 Pseudoduganella sp. | reverse complement strand
CTCCGGACGCGCGCGCCCTTGAGAAATCGGGCGCTTCGACAGAACCGCCGTATACGCCGAAGCATCACTAGGTATGCATTTCCGCGCGCAAGCTATCCGCTGACGACGATCCTGCCGTGCCGGGACAAGAGCAGAATTCTTTATTGGCATTGGAGGTACTATGAATCAGCCCGTTATGGGAGGCGTTGCAACAGTGAACGCACCAGCTTACATTAAACAGCAAAAGCTGATCAATTGGGTGGCCGAGGTCGCCGCCCTGACCAAACCCGACCGCATCTACTGGTGCGATGGTTCGCAGGAAGAGTATGACCGCCTGTGCGCTGAAATGGTTGCCGCCGGCACCATGAAAAAGCTGAATCCGGAAAAGCGTCCGAATTCCTACCTCGCGTGCTCGGACCCGAGCGACGTGGCCCGGGTTGAAGACCGTACCTTCATCTGCTCCAGCACCAAGGAAGAAGCCGGCCCGACCAATAACTGGATCGATCCGACGGAAATGCGCGGCACCCTGAACGGCCTGTTCGACGGCTGCATGGTGGGCCGCACGATGTATGTCGTGCCGTTCTCGATGGGCCCGCTGGGCTCGCCGATCGCCCACATCGGCGTGGAACTGTCCGACTCTCCATACGTTGCCGTCAATATGCGCATCATGACCCGCATGGGCAAGGCCGTGTACGACGTGCTGGGCACCGATGGCGAATTCGTTCCTGCTATTCACACCGTCGGCATGCCGCTGGCTGCCGGCCAGAAAGATGTGCCGTGGCCATGCAACGCCACCAAGTACATCGTGCACTTCCCGGAGACCCGCGAAATCTGGTCCTACGGTTCCGGCTACGGCGGCAACGCGCTGCTGGGCAAGAAGTGCTTCGCGCTGCGTATCGCTTCCACCATGGGCCGCGCCGATGCGCTGAACGGCGGCGACGGCTGGCTCGCTGAACACATGCTGATCCTCGGCGTGGAATCGCCTGAAGGCAAGAAGCATTATGTGGCGGCTGCGTTCCCGTCCGCCTGCGGCAAGACCAACTTCGCGATGCTGATCCCGCCCGCCAGCTTCAAGGGCTGGAAAGTGACCACCATCGGTGACGACATCGCCTGGATCAAGCCGGGCAAGGATGGCCGCCTGTATGCGATCAATCCGGAAGCCGGCTACTTCGGCGTGGCGCCGGGCACGAACACCAAGACCAATTCGAACTGCATGTCCTGCCTGGACGAGAACACCATCTTCACCAACGTCGCGCTGACGGAAGACGGCGACGTATGGTGGGAAGGCCTGACCAAGGTAGTGCCGGCCAACCTGACCGACTGGCAGGGCAAGCCGTACACGCCGGGCAGCAAGGCTTCGCACCCGAACGCGCGCTTCACCGTGTCCGCCACGCAGAATCCGGTGATCGACCCGGCGTGGGACGATCCGGCCGGCGTGCCGATCTCGGCCTTCATCTTCGGCGGCCGCCGCTCGACGACGGTGCCGCTCGTGACGGAAGCCCGCCACTGGACGGAAGGCGTGTACATGGCCGCGACCATGGGTTCCGAAACCACCGCTGCGGCCGCCGGCCAGCAGGGCGTGGTACGCCGCGATCCGTTCGCCATGCTGCCCTTCATCGGCTACAACATGAGCGACTACTTCCAGCACTGGTTGGACATGGGCAAGCGCCTGGAAGCCAAGGGCGGCGCCGCGCTGCCGAAGATCTTCTGCGTCAACTGGTTCCGCACCGACGAGCAGGGCCACTTCGTATGGCCGGGCTTTGGCGACAATATGCGCGTGCTGAAGTGGATGCTGGAGCGCATTGAAGGCACCGGCGGCGGCATCGAAAACATCTTCGGCACCACCCCGCGCTTCGGCGATATCCAGTGGGATGGCCTGCCGTTCACCCCGGAAGAGTTCGAAACCATCACCTCCATCGACAAGGACGCCTGGCGCGAAGAACTCAAGCTGCACGCCGAGCTGTTCGACAAGCTGGCCTACCACCTGCCGGCCGAGCTGAAGGAAAACATGGCAAAACTGGAGCAGCGCCTGAACGCTTAAGCCTCGCGCAAAAGCGATTTCGCATCCAGCAAAAGCGCGCCCACGACGGGCGCGCTTTTTTTATTTAACTGCTTGACATTCGGTTGCTCTGGAGCGCAGAATCAACGCTCATTGATTTTTGATCAACCTGAATTTTTGAGAAAGGACGGCCATGCCACGTACGGCTTATCAGAAGCGAATTCGATAGCCCCCCGTGCATGGAGCTCGGGGGAACTGCACCTCCGAGCCGGCCGTTCATCCGACAGAACCCCGGTGAGGAAACTTGCCGGGGTTTTTGTTTGCCCAGCCCCGGCGTAACGGAGATTCCTTATGCCTTACAAAGACAAACCGTACCAGCGCTTCCTGAAAATGTGGGCGGCCGGAACCGGCCGCCCGAATCCGCCGTCGAATGTCATCAACCTGGCGGCTAAAAGGCGTGCGCGGCAGGAGGAGGCGTGTGACTACCGCGCGCACCGAGTAGAAGTTAAATCAGCTTGAGTTCGATGTGGATGTTGTTCTTCAGGGCCTTCGAGTATGGGCACAGGTTGTGCGCGGACGCGATGATCTTGTTGGCCACTTCCGGCGCAAGGCCCGGCAGCGATATGTTCAGGCGAGCCTGCAGGGCGTAGCCTTCGCCGATCGTACCCAGGTCAACTTCCGCATTCACAGCCACGTCCGCAGGCAGGGACACGGACTCCATGGCGCTGGCGCGCTTCATGGCGCCGATGAAGCAGGCGGACCAGCCTGCAGCCAGCAACTGCTCGGGATTGGTGCCCGGACCGTTCGAACCTGGACCGGAGAGGGACACGTCCAGTCGGCCATCATCGCTTTTCGCGCTGCCGTCGCGGCCGCCGGTGACCAGGGTTTTGCCGGTGTAGATAACTTTATCGAGTTGCATGCTGTGCTCCGTGGTGTGTTGGTTGAAAGTGCTGCCAGTCTAGGCAGGGCGTGTATCGCGCATGTGTCGGTTTGTACAAGAACCGAAAGGCGGGGTCTGACCCAAGTGTTAGGTTTAAAACGTTTGACATTTCGCACACCTGTGCTAAAGTCCCATCCATGGATGCACTGACAGCAAAAAGCGAGGCCACCTACGCCGCCATTATCGATGCCGGGTGCGAGATGGCCGCGAGCGAAGGCATAGGCAAACTCTCGCTGGGTGAGATCTCCAAGCGCACCGGCATCAGCAAGAGCGGCGTATTTTCCCGCGTCGGCTCGCTGGAAGCGCTGCAGATCGCCGTGCTGGACGAATACGACCGCCGCTTTGCGGAAGACGTGTTCATGCCCACCTTGCAGCTGCCGCGCGGCTTGCCGCGGCTGCTGGCCCAGGTGACGAACTGGATACGCCGCGTCAGCGACGAAGCGGTACGCAACGCCTGCCTTTACACGGCGGGCGCCTTTGAATTCGATGACCAGCCGGGTCCCGTGCGCGACCGGCTGGAGCAGGGGGCCGTGCGCTGGCGCGCGTCGATGCGCAAGACCATCCTGCAGGCGATGGAAGCGGGCCATCTGCGGCCGGATACTGATCCGGAGCAGTTGGTGTACGAGATCTACAGCCTGATCGTGGGCCTGGTGCATGATGTGCGCTTCCTGCGCGATGCGAATGCGCCGCGCCATATGCAGCGCGCCTTCAACCGTCTGATTTCGACGTACAAGAGTTTCAACGAGGTCTGATTTCTCTGGGTTGCCGCCGAAGTCTGGCGGCACTTTTTTCAAACATATTTCGCACACATGTGCGAAATTGGAGGCTGAAATGCGATTCCT
>DASWYX010000233.1:0-3501 GCA_036404755.1 Pseudoduganella sp. | reverse complement strand
TGGCGCGTCGTGCAGGGCGGCGAGGGCGGCGGCGGTGCGTTCGAGCGTGGCGAAGTCGCGGCCGGCGATGGTGACGGAGGCGCCTTGCGCGAGCAGCGCGCGGGCGCAGGCTGCGCCGATGCCGCGGCCGCCGCCGGTGATGAATGCGTGTTTTCCGGACAGCGCCATCGTCACCCCTCCAGCAGTCTGGCGGCAAGCTGCTGCGGCGTGAGGCCGGCGCTGGCCGCGGCAAGCTGGCGTTCGCGCTCGAGATTGCGCTCGAGTTGTGCCTTGCCGGCCAGGTACTGCTTGGGCCACCACAGCTCACGGTAGCCCAGGCGCGCGGCCTCGCCCAGCGTCCACGCGGGATTGGCCAGATGGGGACGCCCCACCGCGCACAGGTCCGCGCGGCCGGCGGCGATGATGCCGTTCACATGGTCCGCCTCGAAAATCGAGCCGACCGCAATCGCGCCGATGCCGGCTTCATTGCGCACCCGGTCGGCAAACGGCGTCTGGAACATGCGGCCGAACACCGGTTTTTCCAGCTTGCTCACCTGGCCGGACGAGCAATCGATCATGTCCGCGCCAGCGGCCTTGAACAGCTGCGCAATGCGCACCGCATCGTCCGGCGTGATGCCGCCTTCGACCCAGTCGTGCGCCGAGATGCGCACGCTCATCGGCTTGTGCGAAGGCCACACCGCGCGCATCGCAGCGAACACCCGCAGCGGGAAGCGGCAGCGGTTTTCCAGGCTGCCGCCAAACTCGTCGCCGCGCTGGTTGGTCAGCGGCGAGATGAAGGACGACAGCAGATAGCCGTGCGCGCAATGCAGCTCCAGCCAGTCGAAGCCCGCGTCATCCGCCATGCGCGTGGAACGCACGAAGTCGGACACGATGCGGTTCATGTCCTCCAGCGTGGCGGTGCGCGCCACCTGCGAGATGCCGGGCAGGTACTGATGCTGGGAGGCGGACAGCAAGGGCCAGTTGCCTTTGTCCAGCGGCATATCGATGCCGTCCCACATGGCGCGCGTGGAGCCCTTGGCGCCGGCGTGGCCAAGCTGGAGGCCGATCGCCGCGTCTGTATTGGCGTGCACGAAATCGACGATACGCTTCCAGGCCATCATGTGCGCAGGCGCGTACATGCCGGGACAGTAAGGCGTGATGCGCGCATCGGCGGAAACGCAGGTCATCTCGGCCATTACCAGCGCGGCCCCGCCCAGTGCGCGCGCGCCCAGGTGGGCCAGGTGGTAGTCGCCGACGCAGCCGTCCACCGCGCTGTACTGCGCCATCGGCGAGACGATGATGCGGTTTTTCAGGACCAGCCCGCGTACGCGGTAAGGCGTGAACATGGGCGGCGGCGCGGCGGACCTGCCGGAAGCGGCAGGCGGCAGCGGCAGGCCGGCCTGTGCATAGGCGCGTTCGGCCAGCCATTGCTCGTAGCGCGCCACATAGCCGGCGTCGCGCAGGCGCAGGTTCTCGTGCGACAGGCGCTGGCTGCGCGTGAGCATCGAGTAGGCGAACTGCGGCGCCTCCATGGCCGTGTAGCGCTTCACGTTCTCGAACCATTCCATCGAGTTGCGGGCAGCGCTCTGGATCTTGATCACTTCGACGGCGCGTACGGACTCGTATTCGCGAAGCGCCGCGGCGATGTCGCCGGGGTGCGTGGCAAAGCAGCGCGTCAGCTCGATCGCATCCTCCAGCGCCAGCTTGGTGCCGGAGCCGATCGAGAAGTGGGCGCTGTGCGCCGCGTCGCCCATCAGCACTACGGGGACATTGCCGTTCCAGTGCACCCATTGCTGGCAAACGATGCGCGGGAACTTGATCCACACGTTCGAGCCGCGCAAGTGGGCGGAATTGGACATCAGCTTGTGCCCTTCCAGCCGCTCGGCAAACAGCTTTTCGCAAAAAGCCATCGCCTCTTCCTGCGACATCTCTTCCAGGCCGGCTTCCCGCCACACGGTTTCCGGCGCCTCGACGATGAAGGTCGACGTGTCGCCGTCGTACTGGTAGATGTGGGCCTGGAACCAGCCATGCGGCGTTTCCTGGAAATCGAAAGTGAAAGCGTCGAACTTATTCTTCGTGCCCAGCCACACGAAGCGGCACTGGCGCGCCTCGATCATGGGCTGGTAGGTGGATTCATAGCGGGCGCGCACGCGGCTGTTCAAGCCGTCCGACGCAATGACCAGGTCGGCCCCGTATCGCGCGGCCAGTTCCTGGTCGTCGGTCACCTCGTTTTCGAATACCAGCTCCACGCCCAGCTCCTCGCAGCGCTGCTGCAGGATATTCAGCAGGCGCTTGCGGCCGATGCCGCAGAAGCCGTGGCCGCCGGACGTGACTTTCTGGCCCTTGAAAAAGACATCGATATCGTCCCAGTGATTGAAGGACTGCAGAATCTCGCGCGCAGTAGGCTCGTCGGCCGCGACGAGATTGCCCAGCGTCTGGTCGGAGAACACCACGCCCCAGCCGAAGGTGTCGTAAGGCCGGTTGCGTTCAACAACCACGATGCGGTGGGCCGGGTTCTGCTTTTTCATCAGCAGGCCGAAATACAGGCCTGCCGGTCCGCCGCCGATACAAACAATATTCATCAGGCTCCTCGCAGCTTGAAGCGCTGCAGCTTTCCGGTTTCAGTACGTGGCAGGGCGCTCAGGAAGCGGATCTGGCGCGGATATTTGTAGGGCGCGATCTGCTCCTTGACGAAGTCCTGCAGCGCGGCCGCCAGTTCCGGCGTTCCTTCGAAGCCTGGCTTCAGCACCACGTGCGCGGCGACGATCTGGCCCCGCTCCTCGTCCGGCACGCCGACCACGCCGCATTCGGCCACCGCCGGGTGGCGCAGCAAAGCGTCTTCCACTTCGGGGCCGGCGATGTTGTAGCCGGCGGAGATGATCATGTCGTCCGTGCGGGAGCGGTAGAAGAAGTAGCCGTCCGCATCCATCTCGTAGGCATCGCCCGTCAGGTTCCAGCCGTTCAGCACATAATCCTTCTGGCGCGGATCGTCGAGGTAGCGGCAGCCGGTCGGGCCTTTCACAGCCAGGCGCCCTATCACGCCGGGACCGACGGCATTGCCGGCGCGGTCCAGGATGCAGGCGCGGTAGCCGGGAATCGGCTTGCCCGTCGCGCCGGGCCGGATATTGTCGCCGGCGGCGGAGATGAAGATGTGCAGCATCTCGGTGGCGCCAATGCCGTCGATCATGCGCAGGCCCGTGGCCTGCTGCCAGCCTTCGCGCGTGGCGACCGGCAGCGCTTCGCCGGCGGAGACGGATTTTTTCAGGCTCGATAGATCATATTTGCCCGCCAGCGCCGTCATCTGGCGGTAGAAGGTGGGCGCCGTGAAGCAGAGCGTGGCCTTGTATTGCTCGATGGCCTGCAGCAGGCCTTCGGGCGTGAGCTTTTCCAGCAGCACGGCGGCAGCGCCGATGCGCAGCGGGAACAGCAGGAGGCCGCCAAGACCGAAGGTGAAGGCCAGCGGCGGCGTGCCGATGAACAGGTCGTCCGGCTCGGATTGCAGGATGTGGCGCGGGAAGCAGT
>DASWYX010000232.1:0-2187 GCA_036404755.1 Pseudoduganella sp. | reverse complement strand
GGCAGCGTCACCGGCAGGCGCGGCGCGATGTCCGGCTTGCGGCGGAAGTTCGCTTCGGTGCCGGCCGAGAATTCGGCCGCATTGATTTCAGGGCGCTGCAGGTTGCGCACCAGATGCGGCGTGATCGACAGCACGATTTCCGTCTTTTGCTTATCGTCCTTCTGCGATCCGAACAGACGGCCCAGGATGGGGATGTCGCCAATGCCCGGCACCACATTGGCCGAGCTGCGTTCCTCGCTGTTGATCAGGCCCGCCAGCACCTGGTTCTCGCCATCCTTCAGCTGCAGGAAAGTGGCGGCCTGGCGCGTGCCGATCTGGTAGGCCGTGGTACCGGTCTTGGTGGTCACGGTGCTCACCAGGTTAGACACCTCCAGCTGGATGCGGATGCCCACTTCATTATTCAGGTAGATGGTCGGTTCCGCGTTAAGGGTCAGGCCCACGTCCACATAGCTGACGGATTCGGAAGCGAAGCCGCCGGTACCGGGCGAAATCGTGGTCGTGATCACGGGGACCTTGTCGCCGATCAGCACCTTGGCCTTTTCCTTGTTGCGCACGCGGATGCGGGGATTGGCGAGCAGGTTGGCGTCGCCGTCCGCCTTGTTCGCATTCAGCTTGGCGCTGATATCGCTGATGCCGATCGTGCGGCGGTTCAGGTTATCCAGGTCACGCAGGGTCAGCGAATCGCCGCCCGAGGTGGACAGCGGCGTCAGCGCCACCGAGCTTGGCCACACCACGCCCAGTTCCGTGAGGCGCGTGCGCTTGATTTCGAGGATCTCCACGTCGAGCATCACTTCCGGCTCCGCCTGGTCCTGCGTGGCGATGATCTTTTCGGCGAGCCGGATCGCATCGGCACTATCGCGGATGATCACGAGGTTCAGCTTCTCGTCCGCAATCACGTCGCGCGATTTCAGGATGGTCTTCAGCGTATTCGTGACAGCCTTCGCATCGGCATTCTGCAGATAGAAGGTACGCACCACGGTTTCCTGGTATTCCTTCAGCTTGGCCGCCGTGTTCGGGTAAATCAGGATGGTGTTCGCATCCATTGCCTGCTGTTCCAGCTGGTTCGTCATCAGCAGGTAGTAGATCGCCGACTCGACCGTGCTGTTCTTCAGCATGATGGTGGTGCGCGTATCGCTCTTCACATCCTTGTCGAATACGAAGTTCAGGCCGGAGCGGCGCGAGATCACGTCGAACACCTGCTTCAGCGGCGCTTCGCGGAACTCGATCGTGATCGGCTGCTTGTACGCCTTGGACAAGCCATTGTCCGCCGGTGGCGGCGGCGCCTTGTCGTTGATCTCGCGCAGCATCTCGCGCGCCTGCACGTGGTCCGGCTTTTCGGACAGCACGGCGTTGACCCTGGACTTGGCCAGGTCATAGTCCTTCTGCTCCAGCGCCAGCGAGCCGGCGGCCAGCAGCTTGTCGTAACGGTCGGCCGCCTCCAGCGCACGCAGGCCGGCGCGGGCGCGTTCGTTCTGCGGGTTCATCGCCAGCACGCGCTGCAGGTTCTGCGCCGCCATATCGTATTTGCGCTCGGCGATCAGGCGGTCCGCCTGTTCCAGCGCGCGGATCGTGGCGCGGTCGCGCGCCTGCAGATAGGCGGCGCGGTATTGCGCGTTCGACGGGTCGGCCTGGATCGCTTCCTGGAACTTCAGCAGCCCGGCTTCCACCTGGTCTTTTTCAACCAGCGACTTGCCGTCGCGGTAGGCCATCTGTGCCGCACAGCCGCTCAGCGCCAGCACCAGCGCGGACAGCGTGAGCATTCTCATACTTGGCTTCACTCGATTACTCCAATATTTAGCTGCTGCACCTGGTTCATGGGCAGGTAGGTCATGGTCATGGTCGGCGGTGCGATCGTCTCGACGCGGTACATGCCGTCAATGACGGTGTGCTTGCGCACCACAAAGGTCTGGTCCGGGCCGCGCGAGAGGTAGACTTCATACTGGCCGTCCGCCACGGCCTTGCCGATCACCGTGAACGGCAATGGCGGCGCGCTGGGCGGCGGAGGCGGCGGCGCTGCTGCTGCCGGCGGCGCGGGAGGAGGCGGCGGGTTCCAGGTCTGGCCGCCAAAGACGCCGTCGGCGCTCTTGAAGGCGCCGTCGCCGGCTTCGCCGATCAACTGTGCGCGCGGAATCAGGGGCAGGATGACCGGCGCACTCGCCGCCGCGCCCGGCGTCGCAGCGACGCGCG
>DASWYX010000231.1:0-11929 GCA_036404755.1 Pseudoduganella sp. | reverse complement strand
GAAACGCCAGTGCCGCCACTGCAAGAACTGCTGGCACAGCTGGAAAACACCCCAGCGATCCGCCACGCCCGCGCCACCCTCGCGCACGCCGAAGCGCAATCGAAGCTGGAGCGCGCCAAACGCGTGCCGGACGTAACCCTCACCCTCGGCAGCAAGCGCGAAGCAGCCGACCCCGCGCGCACGCAAACGGTGGCCGGCATCGCCATCCCCCTGCCCCTATTCGACCGCAACAGCGGCAACGTGCTGGCCACCTTGCGCCGCGCCGACCAGGCGCGCGACGAGCTGGAAGCCGAGCGCCTGCGCCAGCGGGAAGCGGTCACCGACGCCTGGCAGCGCGCGGACGTCGCGCAAACCCAGCTAGCCGCTATCCAGCAATCGGTGCTGCCGCCGGCCAGGGAAGCCTACGCCGCCGCCGTCAAAGGCTTCGAGCTGGGCAAGTTCAGCTTCCTGGACGTGCTGGATGCCCAGCGCACCCTGTTCAGCGCCCGCGCCCAATACCTCTCCGCCCTGTCCGAGCGCTACCGCGCCATCGCCGACCTGCAGCGCCACATTGAAGGACCCGCACAATGAACACGAATAAACGCAGCATCCTCACCATCCTCGCCGCCGGCGCCGTGCTGGCCGCCGCCATCCTGCTGTGGCAGCGCGCGCCCGCGCATAACGATGAACACGGCGACGAACACGCCCCCGCCGCACAGGAACATGAGGGACTGGTCGAACTGAACGCGGACCAGATCAAGGCCGCCGGCATCACGACGGAACGCGCCGGCAGCGCCGCCATCGCGCAAGCGGTGCAGTTGCCCGGCGAAGTGCGCTTCAACGAAGACCGCACGGCGCATATCGTGCCGCGCCTGCCGGGCGTGGCCGAGAGCGTGTCCGCCGACCTGGGACAGCAGGTAAGGAAAGGCCAGGTGCTGGCCGTGATCTCCAGCCCCCAACTGGCCGAACTGCGCAGCGCCGAACTGGCGGCGCGCAAGCGCCTCGACCTGGCGCGCCTGACCTACGAACGCGAACAGAAACTGTGGCAGGACAAAATCTCCGCCGAGCAGGACTTCCTGCAGGCGCGCCAGGCCCTGCGCGAAGCGGAAATCACCGAGCAGGCGGCCAGCGCCAAGTTGTCCGCCCTCGGTGCGCCCGGCGACAGGCAGGCGCTGAGCCGCTATGTGCTGCGCGCCCCCTTCGACGGCATCGTCGTCGAAAAGCATATCGCGCTGGGCGAAGCGGTGAAGGAGGACGCCAACGTGTTCCTGCTCTCCGACCTCTCCACCGTCTGGGTTGAGGTCGTGGTCACGCCGCAGGACCTGGAAGCGGTGCGGGTGGGCGACAAGGCCACCGTGCAATCGTCCGCCAACGGCGCCAGGGCCACAGGCGTGATCAGCCACGTGGGCGCCCTGCTCGGCGAGCAGTCGCGCACCACCAAGGCACGCGTGGTGCTGGACAACCCGCAGCGCGCCTGGCGCCCCGGCCTGCTGGTCAACGTGGCGCTGCAGCGCGGCGAGCGCGGCGTGCCCATCGCCGTGAAGGCGGACGCCGTCCACAGCGCGGACGGCAAACAGGTCGTCTACGTGCGCCACAAGCAAGGCTTCGAAGCGCAACCGGTACGCACCGGCGCCGGCGACGGCAGCATGGTCGAAATCCTGGAAGGATTGAAACCAGGCGCCGAATACGCGGCCAGCGGCAGCTTCGTGCTGAAAGCGCAGCAAGGCAAGGATGGCGCAAGCCACGATCACTGAAACGGGGACAACCATGTTTGAACGACTGATACGCTTCGCCATCGCGCAGCGCTGGCTGGTCCTGCTCGCCGTGCTGGCCATGGCCGCCGTGGGCGCCTACAGCTACCGCCTGCTGCCCATCGACGCCGTGCCGGACATCACCACCGTCCAGGTCCAGATCAACACCGCGGCGCCAGGCTACTCGCCGCTGGAAACCGAGCAGCGCATCACCTATCCGGTGGAGAATGCGATGGCGGGCCTGCCCGGCATCGAGCAAACGCGCTCGCTCTCTCGCTACGGCCTGTCGCAGGTCACCGTGGTGTTCAAGGACGGGACGGACATCTACTTCGCCCGCCAGCTGGTCAACCAGCGCATCCAGGAAGCGCGCGACCGCCTGCCGCCGGGGATCGCGCCGGCCATGGGCCCGATCTCGTCCGGCCTGGGGGAAATCTACCTGTGGACGGTGGAAGCCGAACCGGATGCGCGCAAGGCGGACGGCACGCCCTACACGCCGGCCGACCTGCGCGAAGTGCAGGACTGGATCATCAAGCCCCAGTTGCGCCAGGTCGCGGGCGTCACCGAGATCAACACCATCGGCGGCTATTCGAAGGAATACCACATCACGCCCGATCCGCTGAAGCTCAGTGGCCACGGCCTCACGCTGCAGCAGGTGGTGGCCGCGATCGAGCGCAATAACGGCAATGTGGGCGCCGGCTACATCGAACGCAGCGGCGAGCAGCTGCTGGTGCGCGCGCCGGGCCAGCTGCGCACGCTGGACGACTTGCGCAACACGGTGCTCACCACCGTGCAGGGCGTGCCCGTGCGCGTGCGCGACGTGGCCGAGGTGGGCCTGGGCCGCGAACTGCGTACCGGCGCCGCCACCGAGAACGGCCGCGAAGTCGTGCTGGGCACCGTGTTCATGCTGATCGGCGAGAACAGCCGCGCCGTCGCGCATGCCGTGGCCACGCGCATGCAGGAAATAGCCGCCACGCTGCCGAAGGGCGTGAAGGCCGTTCCCGTCTACGACCGCACGGTGCTGGTGGACAAGGCCATCGCCACCGTCCGCAACAACCTGCTGGAAGGCGCCGCCCTGGTGGTGGCGATTCTCTTCCTCTTCCTCGGCAACCTGCGCGCGGCGCTGATCACGGCGATGGTGATTCCGCTTTCCATGCTGTTCACCTTTTCCGGCATGGTGGCTTACCGCGTCAGCGCGAACCTGATGAGCCTTGGCGCGCTGGATTTCGGCATCATCGTCGACGGCGCCGTCGTCATCGTGGAAAACTGCGTACGCCGCCTGGCCCACGCCCAGCATGCGAAGGGGCGCGCCCTGACCCGCGCCGAACGCTTCGAGGAAGTGTTTGCCGCCGCCCGCGAGGCGCGCCGCCCGCTGCTGTTCGGGCAATTGATCATCATGGTGGTCTACCTGCCGATCTTCGCGCTGACCGGCGTGGAGGGCCGCATGTTCCACCCGATGGCGATCACCGTGGTGCTTGCGCTGCTGGGCGCCATGCTGCTGTCCATCACCTTCGTCCCCGCCGCCGTGGCCCTGTTCATCGGCGAACGCGTGGATGAAAAGGAAAACCGCCTGATGGCTGCCGCGCGCCGCGCCTATGTGCCGCTGCTGGATGGCGTGCTGCGCCAAAGCGCCCCCGTGCTGACCGGCGCCGGCGTGCTCGTCGCCCTGTCACTGCTGCTGGCCCTGCGCATGGGCAGCGAATTCGTCCCCAGCCTGAACGAGGGCGACCTGGCGCTGCAGGCGCTGCGCATTCCCGGCACGAGCCTGAGCCAGTCGCTGGAGATGCAGAAGCAGCTGGAGGCCGGCCTGAAGGCGAACGTGCCGGAAGTGGAGCGCGTGTTCACCCGCACCGGCACGGCGGAAATCGCCTCCGATCCCATGCCGCCGAATATTTCGGACGGCTTCATCATGCTCAAGCCGCAGCGCGAGTGGACCAGGCCGCGCGAGGAAATCATCGAGGCGGTGGAAAAGGAAGCGGCGCGCCATCCGGGCAATGGCTATGAGCTGTCGCAGCCGGTCCAGCTGCGCTTCAATGAGCTGATTTCGGGCGTCCGCAGCGACGTGGCCGTAAAGATCTATGGCGACGATATGGAAGTGCTGGCGAACAGCGGCCAGCAGGTGGCCAGGGTCCTGCAGCGCATCCCTGGTGCGGCCGAAGTGAAGGTGGAACAGACGGCCGGCCTGCCCGTGCTGACCGTGACCACCGACCGCGAAAAGGCGGCCCGCTTCGGCCTGAATATCGCCGACATCCAGGATGCGTTGGCCATCGCCACCGGCGGCCGCGAGGCCGGCGCCATCTTCGACGGCGACCGCCGTTTCGCCATCATGGTGCGCCTGCCCGAATCGCTGCGCGGCGATCCTTCCGCCCTGCGCCGCCTGCCGATTCCGCTGCCGCCGCAAGCCGGTGCGGCGGTAGCCTTCATCCCGCTCGGCGAAGTGGCGGCAATCGACGTGGCGCCGGGCCCGAACCAGGTGAGCCGCGAAAACGGCAAGCGCCGCATCGTGGTCAGCGCCAATGTGCGGGGACGCGATATCGGCTCCTTCGTGGCGGAGGCGGAGCAGGCGATGGCCTCCGTCCAGCTGCCGGCCGGCTACTGGACCAGCTGGGGCGGCACCTTCGAGCAGCTGCAGTCGGCCACGCGCCGCCTGCAGCTGGTGGTGCCGCTGGCCCTGGGCCTGGTATTCACCCTGCTCTTCATCATGTTCGGCAATGTGAAGGATGGCCTGCTGGTCTTTACCGGCATCCCCTTCGCGCTGACGGGCGGCATCGCGGCGCTCGCCCTGCGCGGCATACCGCTGTCGATTTCCGCCGCCGTGGGTTTCATTGCGCTATGCGGCGTGGCGGTGCTGAACGGGCTGGTGATGATTTCCTTCATCCGCGGCTTGCGCGAGGAAGGCATGGGGCTGGATGAAGCGATCCGCCACGGCGCGCTGACGCGGCTGCGTCCCGTGCTGATGACGGCGCTGGTGGCTTCGCTGGGGTTCCTGCCGATGGCGCTGGCCACGGGCACGGGCGCCGAGGTGCAGCGCCCGCTGGCGACGGTGGTCATCGGCGGCATCCTGTCCTCCACCGCGCTGACCTTGCTGGTGCTGCCCCTTCTCTACCGCCGCGTGCACGCACCTACATCAGCGACAGCGCCGGGCGGCGTGGCGGACGTACCGGTGGGTTGAGCGGGGTAATGCGCGGGTCGATGGCCGGCTCGGGCGTCTGATACTTGAAAGGGTTGATGATGATGGGCGGGATGGTGGGCGGTGCCGAGGGCGGGCCTTTTGGGCCGCCTGAACATCCGATTGTTGCTAGCCTTGCCATGTTGCCCTCCCAAAGCGAGATCGGATATTCAGTATAGGCAAGACTTTGTTCATTTCAAGTCGACGGCCCTGCCCTTCCATTCGCCCCCGCAAAATGGCATTCCGTCGCATTCCGATGGCCCGGGGCCCGCCCCGGGAATACAGTGGAGCCATACCAAACCACACTTGGGGAATGATGATGAAAAAGCTGCTTGCCATCGTACTGATCGCTGTCCTGGCTATGGCCGCCTGGTACTCGATAGTCGACTACAACAATGTAATCGTCCACATCGGCGATGAGGACTTCGATGGCCCGCTCGGTGCGCTGATCGGCATGGTCGCAGCCGGCGGCGGCATGGTGATCGCCTTCATTGCCATGACCTGCGCGGCAGTCTTCGTCGGCTTCGTGTTTGCCGGCCTGGGCATCCTGATGCTGGTCGGCATGTGCCTGCTGGCCATCGTGCTGGCCGCAGTCATCGCGCCCTTTCTTCTTCCTCTTCTGATCCCGATCGGCATCATCTGGTGGATTGCACGGCGCAACAAGCGCAAGGAAGTCCTGGCCCTGGAACAGCCCGTCTAAACCATCACCTTGTTGCGGCCGCTGCGTTTGGCTGCGTATAGCGCCTTGTCGGCGCGGACCAGCGCAGCGTCGCCGCACTCGTCTTCCGGCGCCAGCGCCGCAATCCCCACACTCACCGTTACGGCGAAACTGTGCCCCTCCTGCCTGAGGGGCGTTTCTGCGATGCGCTGGCGCAGGCGCTCCGCAAACGCGTGGGCTGCTTCCAGGTCCGCGCCGGGCAACAGCGCCGCAAACTCCTCGCCGCCCACGCGGCCCAGCACGTCGATCTTGCGCAGGGTGTCGCGCATCAGCGCCGCCAGGTGGCGCAGCACGGCATCGCCGACCGGGTGGCCGTATTCATCGTTGACATCCTTGAAGTGGTCGATGTCCAGCATCAGCACGGCGGCGCGGGCGTGCGCGTCGCGCTGCATGCGGTTCTGCTCCGCTTCCAGGCGCGCCATGAATTCGCGGCGGTTGGGCAGGCCGGTGAGGAAGTCCGTCGTGGCCAGCACCAGCAATTCCTCATTGGCGCGCTTGCGCTCCGTGATGTCCACCGTGGAGACGATGACGAAGTCCAGCGTGTGCTCATGGCCGGGCATGACCAGCAGGGTCAGTTCATTCTGGCGCACCACGCCATCCAGCCGCAGGTAGACGCTCTCGCAGACGAACATATGGGCGCCCTTGGACAAGGCCCCCAGCGCCCGCGCGAAGCAGGACATCGAATTGCAGATCTGGGCCAGGCTAAGGGACGACACATCCTTCCTGCCGCCCACGACACCCACCTGCGCCAGCGCGGCCGCGTTCGCATCCGTGATGCGCACGAGGTCCGCCAGGCGTTCCAGCTGACTGGCGTTATTCTGCAGCCAGGCCTGCACATCCTCCACGCCCGAATTTTCCAGCTCGATCAGCGCCCGCCGCACGGAGGACCAGTCCTGCTCCCACAGGGCCACCGGCGCGTTGTCGTACAGGCTGCGGAAGCGCGCCTGGCCGGCACGCAGAGCCTGCGCGGCCTGGGCCCGTTCGATGGCGCTGCTCGCCAGCTGGGCCGCGTGCTCGATCTGCGCAATATGCGCCACGCTGGGACGGTAAGGCTCGTGATGGTAGATGGCGAACGTGCCGAGCACCTTGCCGGCCGCGGTGCGGATCGGCTCCGTCCAGCAGGAGCCCAGTCCCGCCTGCAATGCGAGCTCGCGGAAAGGCGCCCACAGCGGATCGTTGCGGATGTCTTCCACGATCACGCGGCTGTTGCTGTGCACCGCCTTGCCGCAGGAACCGTTGCCGTAGCCGATGGGCTGGCCGTGGACGGCGGCATTGAAAAAGGCCGGCAGGCTGGGCGCCGCGCCGATCAGCAAATGTTCGCCCTCCGGGTCCAGCAGCATCACGCTGCACAGCATGGACGGGTTGCGTTCCTCCACGCCCTGCACCACGATTTCCAGCACGGCCTGCAGCGTGGCGCCGCCGGCCAGCGCTTCCAGCATGCGGCGCCGGATGGCTTCGCGCCGTTCGATCTGCGTGCTTTCCGTGATATCGCGGAAGGACCACAGCCGCGCCGCCTCGCTGCCCAGGTGCAGCGGCCGCGTGGTCTGCTCGATGGTGCGGCCATCCTTCAGCTGCAGCTGCAGGCGGCAATCCTCGCTGCGCCGCCTCTGGCTGCACTCCCTGAACTCGTCCGAAGACTCCAGCTGGGAAGCGATGTGTTCCAGCAGGATGGCGCCATCGTTGCGCCAGTCCAGCTGCTCGGGCACATTCCATAGCTGGCGGAAACGGCGGTTCGAATTCAGCACGCCGCCACGGTAATTATCGACAAGGATGCCGTCCACCGTCGCATCCAGGATGCTGCGTAGCATGGCCTGGCTGTTCTGCGCATCTTCAGCCATCGCCAGCAGGTTGGCCTGCCCCTCCTTCAGCTCCGCCGCCATGGCGTGCGAATGCGCCAGCGCTACCGCGGCGCGGCGCCGGCTCTCGGCCAGCGCATACGCCAGCGCCGCCAGCAGCAGGCTGAACAGGATGCCGCCCAGGCCGATCAGCAGGGCCTTGTCCGCCAGCGGCCCTTTGACCGCGGCGGCGGACGAGACCTGCATCGTCCAGCGGTGGCTGGCGATGCTGAGCTTTTGCACGGACTTGCGCAGCCCCTCGCTGAACGCTTGCGGCGTGCTGTTGTACATGAGATTTGGTGCGCTGGCCTCGTCGCCATCGTAGATTTCGATATCCAGGTCGGCGCTGCGGTCGCCCAGAATGTCCAGCATCACGTCGCCCATGCGGAAGGGCGCGTACACCCAGCCCATGATGGCGCTGCGGCGCTGCGCCAGCGTGATGTGCGGCTGGCCGTTGCGGTAGACGGGCACCACGATCAGGAAGCCCGACTGCACGGCAGCCCGCGTTTCCTGCTTCAGCGTGATCTTGCCCGTCATCGCGGGCAGGCCGGAGTCGCGCGCCTGTTCCAGCGCAACGCGCCGCACCGGCTCGGACAGGGAATCGAAACCCATCGCCAGCATATTGACGCCGGTGTACGGTTCAATATAGACCACCGGCGCGTAGGCGCTGCGCTGCCCCGGGGGCGTGATGGCATAGCCGGGCACGCCCTCCCTGCGCACCTGCGCCTCGTGGTCCTGGCGCTGGGCGCCGGGCACCAGCTGCATATAGCCCACGCCCTGCATGCCGTCGAAGTGGCCGGCCAGTTCCTGGCGTTCGAGATAGGTGCGGAATTCCTCGCGCTCCACGTATTCGGAGCTGGCGAACAAGCCTTGTGCGCCGTACAGGATCTGCACATAGCCATGCATGCGCGAGGCGATATTGTTGACCAGTTCGCGCACGCGGTAATCGAAGTCGGCACGCGCATTGCGCTCGGCGTCTTCGCGCGCGCCCTGCCACAAACCCGCCGTCAGCGTGAGGCACAGCACCAGCACCAGCCCGGACAACAGTCGTGGGCTGAGCAGCTTCTGAACCGCGACACTGGTTGTAAGTTTCGGCATACAACCATAGTAGGCGAGATCTTATGGATCTGCGGAAATATTTAGATCCGCTTAAGACTTGCGCGCGCGGTAGGCGTGGTAGCCCTTCGCACGCAGTTCACAGGCCGGGCAGGCGCCGCAGCCATAGCCCCAGTCGTGCAGGGCGCCGCGCTCGCCCTTGTAGCAGGTGTGGGTGTCGGCGCGGATCAGGTCGACCAGCGGCTGGCCGCCGAGCGACTCTGCCAGATCCCAGGTCTGGCCCTTGTCCAGCCACATCAGCGGCGTTTCCAGTTTGACGCGCGTATCCATGCCCAGGTTGAGCGCGACCTGCAGCGCCTTCATCGTATCGTCGCGGCAATCCGGATAGCCGGAGAAATCCGTTTCGCACATGCCGCCCACCAGCACGTTCAAGCCGCGGCGATAGGCCAGCGTGGCGGCCACGGTCATGAACAGCAGGTTGCGGCCGGGCACGAAGGTATTCGGCAAGCCATTGGCCTGCATCGTGATTTCGATATCCTCGGTCATCGCGGTCTGCGAGAGGCGGGAGATCAGGCCCAGGTCCACCATATGGTCTTCGCCAAGGCGGCCGGCCCATTCCGGCTTCACGCCGCGGATTTTTTCCAGGACGGTGGGGCGCACGGTAAGCTCGATGGCGTGGCGCTGGCCGTAGTCGAAACCGATGGTTTCCACGCGCTCGAAGCGGTCGAGCGCCCAGGCCAGGCAGGTGGTGGAATCTTGTCCACCGCTGAACAGTACCAGGGCGGCGTCGGTTTTCTGCATGGGGGGTTCTTTCTAAAACGGAAATCTTGGTGAGTACGCCATTCTCGCGGTCGATCCGGTAACATTCGGTATCGCTGATCGGAAGGCAGAAAGAGGAATTTTGGCACAACTCGGCACAAAAGTATTGCGGGCCCTGGCTTTGATGGCCGTCCTGCTGCTGCCCGGCCTCCTCATGGCCCAGGGCCTGGACTATCGCGTCCAGATCAATGCGCCGGGCAAGCTGGATACCCTGCTGGAGGAGAACCTGGACCTGGTGCGCTTCCGCGGCAATCCCCGCACCGACCGCGACCAGCTGCAGCGCCTGGTGCGAGCGGCGCCGGAGCAGATCCGCACCCTGGTCGCCACCGAGGGCTTCTACACGCCGCTGGTCAATGTGTCGATGAGCGATGCCGCCACGCCCGTGGTCACGGTGGACGTGCAGCCGGGCGAGCCCACGCTGGTGGGCGACGTGCAGATCGACCTGGAAGGATTCGAGTCCACCTCCGAAAAGCCATTCGACAAGGATGCGCTGAAAGCGGGCTGGCTGCTGCCGAAGGGCGCCGTGTTCCAGCAGGAGGCCTGGGAGACGGCCAAGCGCTCCATCCTGCGCGCCGTGGTGCAGACCCGCTACCCGCGCGCCCAGATGACGGAAAGCGAAGCCGTAGTCGATCCCGAGAACCGGGTGGCCCTGTTGCGCCTGAAGCTGGAAAGCGGCCCGGAAATGCGCTTCGGCCAGCTGCGCATCGAGGGTTTGCGGCGCTATCCGGAGTCCATCGTGCGCAACCTGAACCAGATCAAGCCGGGCGATTATTACGATGAAGCGGCGCTGCAGGCTTACCAGGCGAAGCTGCAGGACACGGGCTATTTCGCCAGCGTCGAAGTGAGCGCGGACTTGTCCGCCGTGCTGGGGGAACAGATGGAGGCGGCGGAAGCGAAGAACGAAGGCTTGCCGCAGCCCGAAACGATGGCGCCGCTGCCCCTGCTGGTGCGCGTGATCGAGAACAAGCGCAAGAACGCCAGCGTCGGCCTGGGTTATTCAACCAATACGGGCTATCGCGTGTCCGGCGCTTATGACGACCTGGCCATCTTCGGCCTGAAAATGAAGAGCGCCTTGACGCTGGAACAGAAAAAGCAGACGGCGCGCGGCGATTTCTACTTCCCCACCACCGCCGAGGGTTATACGGACAGCTTCGGCGCGGCCGTCGAGCGCAAGGATATCGAGGGTGAGATCACGCGCACGGCGTCCATCGCCGGCAAACGGGCCTGGGGTACGCCGCTGCTGGAGCGCAGCATCTCCGTCGAGTTCCTTACCGAGAGCAAGACGGTGGATGGCTTGCCTTCGACCGTGTCGCGCAGCCTGCCGCTGACGTATGCGGTCACCTGGCGCAAGCTGGATAACCTGGTGTTCCCCACCAAGGGTTATGTGCTGAACGCGACACTGGGCGGCGCGCTGCTGCCGATTCTCACGGACGAGAAGTTCATCCGCTCCACGGCGCGCGGCATCATGTACCGGCCCCTGAGCAGCAAGAGCACCCTGATCCTGCGCGCGGAGCTGGGCGCGCTGGCTTCGGCTACCAAGGTTGGCGTGCCTGCCACCTACCTGTTCCGCGCTGGCGGCGACAACTCGGTGCGCGGTTATGGCTACCAGGAGCTGGGCGTGAAGGAAGGCGATGCGACCGTGGGCGGGCGCTATCTGGCCACGGCCAGCGCGGAGTACCAGTACTGGTTCCGTCCGACCTGGGGCGCGGCGGTGTTCTATGACGCGGGCAATGCGGCCGATTCACTGGGCGGGATTCATCCGAAGTCCGGTTATGGCGTCGGCGCGCGCTACAAGAGCCCCGTGGGGCCGATCAATGTCGACGTGGCTTATGGCCATGCGGTGCGCAAGGCGCGCCTGCACTTCTCCCTGGGGTTCACGTTCTGATGGATACGCACGACACCTCGCCTCCGGCGCCGCCTTCGCCGCCTGCGCCTCCTTCCCGGCCGCCGCGGCGCTGGGTGCGGCGCACGCTGATCGGCGGCGGCGTGGTGGTCGCGCTGCTGGCAGGCGGCGTGTGGCTGCTGGGACGCGAATCCACGCTGCAGCAGATCGTCGCCCAGATTGCGCGCTCCAGCGGGGGCAGCATCACGGTGACCGGCGCCACCGGCTCGCTGTATGGACGCATGCATATTGCGCGCATCGTGTACCGCAGTCCCGACAGCGTGCTGACCATCGAGGATGTGGACATCAACTGGTCGCCGCTGCAGTATTTCTCCGAGGGCGTGGCGATCAGCGAGCTGCATGCGGCGCGCGCTGTGCAGCAGAGCATCGGTCCCTCCAAGCCGCCCGAGATGCCGGTGTCCCTCGCGCCGCCGTTCCGCCTGCGTCTTTCCGACGCGCGCCTGGACCGCTTGTCGCTGATTTCCGCCGACGGCAGCCGCAACGAGGTCAGCGCCGTGCGCCTTCAGCTGTACGGCGACAGCCAGCGCTGGCAACTCAAGGACGCCAGCGCCCTCACCCGCATCGGCCGCCTCGACGCATCCGCCGAAATCGCCACCACCCGCCCCTTCGCGCTGACCGGCACCGCCAGCCTGAGCCAGATCCTCGCCCCCGCGCCCGCCGCCGCTGACGCGCCGCGCCCAGCGCCTGCCCCTTCCGGCGCTG
>DASWYX010000230.1:0-3706 GCA_036404755.1 Pseudoduganella sp. | reverse complement strand
AAGCGCGCGAGCAGGGCGCCCGCGCGCGCCAGGAGGCGGAACAGGGCTATGGCTTCTTCGACCCCGTCACGCCGGGCAACCCGGCCGCGGGCGAGCAAGGCCAGGGCTACGGCTTCTTCCAGCCGCTGGACGAGATCCGCGCCAATGCACTGAGCGCCGAGGACGACGCGCGCGGCTATGGTTTCTTCCAGCCGGTCGAGCAGATCCGCGCGGCCGCCGGCATCAAGGACACCCCGCCGCCGGTGGAGCACAAGCTTACCGAGGAACAGGAAAAGAAACAGGCGCGCAAGGAAGCCGAGTAGGCGGCCCATGTGCCGAACGCCGAATCGTCGTCGATCCGCGTGTCGGTGGAGAAGGTGGACCAGCTGATCAACCTGGTGGGCGAACTGGTGATCACGCAAGCGATGATCGAGCAGCGCGCCGGCACGCTGGACCCGATGCTGCACGAGCGCCTGCTGAGCGGCATTTCCCAGCTCACGCGCAACACGCGCGACTTGCAGGAAGCGGTGATGTCGATCCGCATGATGCCGATGGACTTCGTGTTCTCGCGCTTCCCGCGCATGGTGCGCGACCTGGCGGCCAAGCTGGGCAAGAAAGTGGACTTCATCACCAGCGGCGCCGCCACGGAACTGGACAAGGGCCTGATCGAGCGCATCGTCGATCCGCTGACCCACCTGGTACGCAACAGCATCGACCACGGCATCGAAATGCCGGAGGTGCGGCGCGCCGCGGGCAAGACCGATGCGGGACGCTTGTTCCTGTCGGCCTCCCACCAGGGCGGCAATATCGTCATCGAAGTGTCGGACGATGGCGGCGGCCTGAATCGCGAAAAGATCCTGGCCAAGGCAAAGCAGAGCGGCCTGCCGGTGTCGGACAATATGGCCGATGCCGATGTGTGGCAGCTGATCTTCGCGCCCGGCTTCTCGACCGCCGACCAGGTGACGGACGTTTCCGGCCGCGGCGTGGGCATGGACGTGGTCAAGCGCAATATCACCGCCATGGGCGGCACGGTGGACATCCGCTCGGCCAAGGGCTTCGGCACCACCATCTCGATTTCGCTGCCGCTGACGCTGGCCATCCTGGATGGCATGACGATCCGCAGCGGCGAGGAAATCTACATCCTGCCGCTGGGCTTCGTGATCGAATCGCTGCAGCCGGCGCCGGAAGACGTGAAGGAAATCAGCGGCAAGGGCAAGGTGGTCAAGGTGCGCGGCGAATACCTGCCGCTGATCCCCCTGTACCAGATCTTCGACATCGTGCCGCGCTATACCGATCCATGCCAGGGCATCCTCGTGATCGTGGAAACGGAAGGCCGCAAGGCTTGCCTGTTCATCGATGAACTGGTGGGGCAGCAGCAGGTGGTGGTCAAGAATCTTGAATCAAACTATCGCAAGGTAGCGGGTATCTCCGGCGCCACCATCCTCGGTGACGGCAATGTATCCCTGATCCTGGACGTGGCGGCGTTGATCCGCTCCTCGCGCCAGCTGGTCGATGAATCCATATTTTCGTAAAGGAAGGCAATCATGACTGAAGCAGCAAACAACGCCGTCGCCAGCGACAACGGCCGCGAGTTCCTCGCCTTCAAGCTGGGTTCCGAGGAATACGGCATCGATATCCTGAAGGTGCAGGAAATCCGCGGCTACGAAGCGGTGACCCGCATCGCCAACGCGCCCGAATTCATCAAGGGCGTGATCAACCTGCGCGGCATCATCATCCCGGTGGTGGACATGCGCATCAAGTTCAAGCTGGGCGAGCCGGTGTACGACCAGTTCACCGTGGTGATCATCCTGAACATCAACGGCCGCGTGGTCGGCATGGTGGTCGACAGCGTATCCGACGTGACGACGCTGACGCCTGACCAGATCAAGCAGGCGCCGGACATGGGCACCGTCTTCAGCACCGAGTACATGATCGGCCTGGGCACGGTCGACGAGCGCATGCTGATCCTGGTGGACATCGACCGCCTGATGTCGAGCCCCGAAATGGGCCTGATTGACAAGATCGCCGCCTGAGCAGCGCGCTGCAGCACCGACCCTGCCGGATAGAGCGGGGCGGCATACCACTTAAGGAACAGGGAGATTACTATGAATGTTCGCGACTACAAGATTGGTACGCGACTGGGATTTGGTTTCGGCGTCATTCTGTTGATCCTGGTCGGCGTGGTCCTGCTGGCCAATGTACTGAACTACCGTAACAAGTCGCAGCTGATGGCGGGGCTGGACCTGACTTCGGCCAAGGCCCTGCAGGCCCAGGCCATGAAGAGCGCGATGCTGGAAACCGGTATCGCCATGCGCAATATCGGCCTGCAGTCGGACGTGAGCCTGATGCAGAAGGAAGAGGAGAAGGTCAAGGCCAACCGCGCCCGCTACGATGCGGCGCGCGCCAAGCTGCAGGGCCTGGGGCTGGACGACGGCGAGAAGAAGGTGCTGGGCGAGATCACTGCCCTGGACCAGGACCTGGACAAGGCTTTCAAGGATGCGCTGGGCCAGGTGATGGCCTTCAACAGCGAGGGCGCGGCCAAGGTCATCGCCACCCGCATCGATCCCCTGAACCAGCAGACGCTGGCGGCCCTGAACAAGCTGGTGGACCAGCAGCACGCCGCCTCGGCCGCGTTCAAGGAAAGCTCGAACGCGAGCGACAAGAGCCTGATGTCGATGCTGTTCGTGCTGAGCGCCGTAGCGGTGGCCGCGGGCGTGGTGTTCGCACTGTACATCACGCGCTCCATTACCGGGCCATTGAAGTTTGCCGTATCCGTGGCGCAGAAGGTGGCGGGCGGCGAGCTCACTTCCCAGGTCAAGGTGGAAGGCAAGGACGAGACTTCGGAGCTGCTGCAGGCGCTGAAGGATATGAACGATTCCCTCGTGGCGACCGTGGGCCAGGTGCGCATCAGCACCGAGACCATCACCACCGCCTCGCATGAAATCGCCACCGGCAATGCCGACCTGTCGGCGCGCACCGAGTCGCAGGCTTCCTCGCTGGAGGAAACGGCATCCTCGATGGAGGAGCTGACTTCGACCGTCAAGCAGAATGCGGACAATGCGCGCCAGGCCAACCAGCTGGCCGTGTCGGCCTCGTCGATCGCGGAAAAAGGCGGCAGTGTGGTGTCGCAAGTGGTCGATACCATGGGTTCGATCAAGGAATCCTCGGCGCGCATCGTGGATATTATCGGTGTGATCGACGGCATCGCCTTCCAGACCAATATCCTGGCGCTGAACGCCGCCGTGGAAGCGGCGCGCGCGGGCGAGCAGGGCAGGGGCTTTGCCGTGGTGGCGTCCGAAGTGCGCAACCTGGCGCAGCGCTCGGCGGCGGCGGCCAAGGAAATCAAGGCCCTGATCGACGATTCCGTGCAAAAGGTCGATACGGGCGGGCGCCTGGTCGATGAAGCCGGCCAGACCATGGGCCTGATCGTCACTTCGATCAAGCAGGTGGCCGACATCATGGGCGAGATCACTGCCGCCACCCTGGAGCAGAGCCACGGCATCGAGGAAGTGAACCAGGCCATCACGCAGATGGATGAAATGACGCAGCAGAACGCAGCCCTGGTGGAAGAGGCGGCAGCGGCCGCGGAAAGCATGCAGGAGCAGGCCGACAAGCTGGCCTCCGCGGGAGCCATCTTCAAGCTGGCGGGCGACGAGTTCAGGCAGCGCCAGGTCGCCGCGCCGGCCGCGCCCAAGCGCGCCGTGGCGGCGCCGGTGCGTACGACGGC
>DASWYX010000229.1:0-7683 GCA_036404755.1 Pseudoduganella sp. | reverse complement strand
ATCGTCTACGCCCTGATATCGCTGATAGCCGCCGCGGCGATGGGCGCCTACACCACTATCGCCTACCGCAGGATCGGCTCCGCCCTGGTGGCGCTGGACGCCAAGGCCTGGTGGATCACGGTGGCGATGACCTGCGCTTTGCTTACGGCCTTCGTCTTCGGCTGGGCCGTGCGCGGCACGAGCCTTGACTGGATAACGCCCTACATCGATCCGCTGGTGCTGATCCTGGTCTGCGTGGCGGTGATTCCCATGCCGCTGGGCGTCATCCGCCGCGCGCTGGCCGACATCCTGCTGGTCACGCCGTCAGACCTCAAGCATCACGTCGATGCCGTGGCCGCCGGCGCCGTGCAGCGCCACGGCTTCGATTCCTACCGCGCCTACGTCGCGCGCGTGGGCCGCGGCCGGCAGATCGAGCTGTTCTTCATCGTGCCCACGCAATGGCCCGCCAAGCGCCTGGAAGAATGGGACGCCATCCGCAACGAGGTCGGCGAGGCGCTCGGCGAGGAAAGCACCGACCGCTGGCTGACCATCGTCTTCACGACCGATCCTGAGTGGGCGGAATAGCCGGCTGGCTGAGCGCGCGCGAATTCGCATCGCTGCGGAACACCAGCGGTTTCAACTCCCCTTCCGCCTGCGCGCGGTGCGCATGCACGACGATCTGCTTCAGCTCTCCATGCTGTGACGACTTGCCGCACACCGGGTCCGCATTCTCCGCATCACCCGTCAGCGCCAGCGCCTGGCAGCGGCAACCGCCGAAGTCCTTGTGCCGGTCGTCGCAGGTCCGGCACGGCTCCTTCATCCACGAATCGCCACGGAAGCGGTTGAAGGCCGCGCTGTCGTACCAGATATCGTGCAGGCTTTCCTTGCGCACGTCCGGAAACTGCATGCCGGGAATGCTGCGCGCTGCATGGCATGGCAAGGCTGCGCCATCCGCCGACACGCCAAGGAACACCGCTCCCCAGCCATTCATGCACGCCTTGGGACGCGATTCGAAATAGTCCGGCACCACGAACAGGATGCGCAGGCGGTTGCCGATGCGCTCGCGGTACTCGTTCACCACCGCTTCCGCCTTGCGCAACTGCTCCTGCGTCGGCATCAGCTGCGCGCGGTTCACCAGGCCCCAGCCATAGTACTGGGCGTTGGCCAGCTCCAGGTATTCCACGCCCATCGCCAGCGCCATCTCGATGATGCGCGCCACGTGGTCCAGGTTAAAGCGGTGCAGCACCACGTTCAGCACCATCGGGTAATCGAACTGCTTGATCAGCGCCGCCACGCGCGACTTCAGCTCGAACGTGCGGGTGCTGCTCAGGAAATCGTTCATCTCGCGCGTCGAGTCCTGGAAGGAGAGCTGGATGTGGTCCAGCCCCGCTTCGGACAGGCGCTGCAGGCGTGCTTCCGTCAGGCCGATGCCGGAGGTGATCAGGTTGGTGTAGTAGCCTAGGCTTCGGCCTTCGGCCACCAGTTCCTCCAGGTCATCGCGCAGCAGCGGTTCGCCGCCAGAGAAGCCCAGCTGCGCTGCGCCCAGCTTGCGTCCCTGGCGCAGCACGTCGATCCACTCGCCGGTGCTCAGTTCTTCGCGGCGCGACGCGTAGTCCACCGGGTTCGAGCAGAACACGCAGTGCAGTGGACAGCGGTAAGTCAGCTCGGCCAGCAGCCACATGGGCGGCGCCACGGGCGCTGCTCCCTGCCGTGCGGGCGCGCTACACAAGCCAGCCTCGCTGCCGCGCATCGGCCACGAATGCCTGCACGTCTTGCGCCAGGTCGCGCATATTGAAGGCCTGCTCCAGCTGCGCCACGATGTCTTGCAAGGCGCTGCGGCCGTCGCAGCGCTTCAGGATCTCCGCCGCGCTGGTGTTCAGCCGCACCAGGCCTTCCGGGTACAGCAGCACATAGGCGTTCTGCGCTTCCTCCCACTGCAAGCGGAACATCCGTGACAGTCTTGGTTGTTCGTTCGTATCCATATTTGTCTCCCCTGGCCATTCATCGGCGGATCAATGATCCGCCCTACAGCCCATTCGGGCCGGATGCGTCCCGGTACAGCGTAGGGCGGATCATTGATCCGCCGTGCCTGCGCACCACCGGCTCACGCGTAAGCCAGCTCAATCGCATCCATCATCGACCACAGCACATCCAGCTTGAACTGCAAAATCTCCAGCGCCCGCTCCTGCTGCTCGCGCGTCTGGAAATAAGCCAGCGTAACGGCCAGCCCATGTTCCACATCCCGCTCGGCCAAAGAAACCCGGCTGCGGAAATACTGCAAGCCTTCTGGCTCGATCCACGGATAATTGCGCGGCCAGCTCGCCAGCCGGTCCTTATGGATCTTCGGCGCAAACATCTCCGTCAGCGACGAGCACACGCCCTCCTGCCACGAAGCCTGCCTTGCGAAGTTCACGTAAGAGTCCACCGCAAAGCGCACCCCCGGCAGCACATGGCGCAGCGACCAAAGCTCATTGCGCGGAATGCCTACCGCCTCGCCCAGCCGCGTCCACGCCTCGATGCCGCCCGGATTACCGTCGCCGCCATCGTGGTCCTGGATGCGCACCAGCCAGCGGCGCCGCGTTTCGCGGTCGGGACAATTCGCCAGGATCGCCGCATCCTTCTGCGGAATCTTGATCTGGTAGTAAAAACGGTTGGCGACCCAGCCGCGGATCTGGTCCGGCGTGAGGCTGCCCTCCTGCATGCGCACATTGAAGGGATGGTGGATGTGGTAATGCACTTCCTTGGCCATCAGCTGCGCGGCGAAGGTGGCCTTGTCCCAGCGCGGCTGGAAACCGATCTCCTGTCGGGACATCATGTTCATAATTCGAGCTCCATTCCGTCATAAGCGACCTCGATGCCGTGACGGCGCAGCAGCACATGCTGGGGCGCGTCCTCATCGAGGATGGGATTGGTGTTGTTGATGTGGATGAGGACCTTGCGGCTGGCCGGCAGGCCGTCCAGTACTTCGATCATGCCGCCGGGCCCGGACTGCGGCAGATGGCCCATCGCCGCCGCAGGCTTGCTGGAGAAGCGCAGCGTGATCATTTCATCCTCGGTCCAGAAGGTGCCGTCCACCATCAGGCAATCGGCTTCGCGCATCGCCGCCGCCGTCGTGGGCGAAATGCTGCCCAGGCCCGGCGCGTAAAACAGCTTGCTGCCGGTGGCGAGGTCCTGCACCAGCAGGCCGATGTTGTCGCCGGCGACCGGCGCCTCGCGATGCGGAGAATACGGCGGCGCCTTGCTGTCCAGCGGCACGGCGGTGAAGCGCAAGCCTTCCAGCTGCGGCACGTTGAAGCTGCAGCGGTCGCCCTGCGCCACCGGCAGCTCGTGCCATTCCACGCCGCAGTAATGCGACAGCACGCGGGCCAGCGGCAAACCGGCGTTCAAGTCTTCCCACACCGCCGCGCTGCAATAGAGGTGGATGCGCTTCCCTTCGCGCAGCATCATCAGGCCGGTGACATGGTCCACCTGGGCGTCCATCAGCAGCACCGCGGCAATGCCACTGTCGCGCGCAGTGCGCGCCGGCTGCAGCGCCGGGGTGGCGCGGATTTGCGTCAGGATATCGGGCGAGGCGTTCACCAGCAGCCAGTCCTGGCCATTGGCGGAAATCGCGATCGAGGATTGGGTGCGCGGACGGCTGCGAATCGCGCCGCGGCGCAGGCCGTCGCAGTTACGGCAATTGCAGTTCCACTGCGGGTAACCGCCGCCGGCTGCCGAACCGAGTACGATGATCTTCATGATCTCAAGAACCGCGAACCTGGGTCAGGCCCAAGGGTCAGACCCTCGGGTCTGACCCAGGTTCTAGGTTTTAACGATTGAAGACATAAAGGGTAATTTCAAAGCCAAAACGGAAATCGATGGCTTCAGGCTTGCTCCATTGCATGACAGTCTCCTTGAATAGGTTTGGTGGCGAAGGTCCGAGGACTTTCACTACCTGAATACGCAACCTCCATGCCATGCACGCCAGCGGGATAAGGCAAAACAAGTGTCCCGAAATGGAACAGTGGCCGGGTGCAACTGTCACGTTTTAGAGTTGGCACTCCAAAGTCACTGAAATGGCCTTGGCGGCACGGTCTCCTTTGCTACACTGGCTGACACCCCAAACCAATAAGGAGACTCTGAATGCGCGCACCGCTGCACACCCTTCTGGCCATTGCCGCCATGGCCGCCCTGCCGGCCTTTGCCCAGGACACCCCGGTAGGCCTGTGGAAGAACATCGACGATGTGAGTGGAAAGCCGAAAGCCCTGATCCGCATCACGGAAACCAACGGCGTACTGGAAGGGAAGATCGAGAAACTGTTCCGCGCTGCGGACGAAGAGCAGAACCCCGTCTGCGACAAATGCTCGGACGCGCGCAAGAACCAGCCCATCGTCGGCATGACCATGCTGACCGGCCTGAAAAAAGATGGCGCCGAATACACCGGTGGCGAAATCCTGGACCCGAACAACGGCAAGGTCTATCGCAGCAAGCTGAAAGTGGCCGACGGCGGCAAGAAACTGGAAGTACGCGGCTACATCGGCATGCCGCTGCTGGGCCGCTCGCAGACCTGGGTGCGCGAGCAGTAAAAGACGGGGGCGCGCCGCGCGCGCCTCCATCACTTCTTCACGGGCTTCAGTTCGATCTCGAACAGCTTGGGCCAGCGCTTGCCGGTGACGAACAGGCGCTTCGACTTGGCATCGTAGGCGATGCCGTTGAGCACATTGTCCACGTCATGCGCCGCACCGGCGGTGGTGGCAAGGCCGCTCAGGTCGATCCAGCCAATCACCTTGCCGGACATCGGATCGATGCGCGCGATGCGGTCCGTCTGCCACACGTTCGCGTAGATCAGGCCATCGACCCATTCCAGCTCATTGATGCGCGTGACCGGCAGCCCGTCGGCCGTCACATGGATGCGGCGCGTCTCCTGCATCGTGGCCGAATTCAGCACACGGATGTAGGACGTGCCATCGCTCATGTACACGCTCTCGCCATTGCTGGTCAGGCCCCAGCCCTCTCCCTTGTATTCGAAGACCGATTTCTGCGCGAAGGTGGCGCCGTCAAGAATGAAGCCGCCCTGGTTCATCCAGGTCAGCGCCGCGATATTGCCGCCCACCGGCGCGATGCCCTCGCCGAACACCTGCGCCGGCAGGTCGCGCTTCTGCAGCACCTTGCCCGTTTTCAGGTCCACCTTGCGCACCGACGACGCGCCGTACTGGCCCGTGCTCTCATACAGGTAACCGTCCATGAAAAACAGGCCTTGCGTGAAGGCCTGCTCGTCATGCGGGAAGGATTGTTTCACCACATAGCCCTGCACCGGCACCGCCGCCTGCGCCGCCATCGACGTGCCAACAGCCAGGAAAAGAGCGGCGCGTCGTAACAAGGATTTCTGCATGGTCATTCCTGAGTTATTCATGAGCCATGCAGTATAACCCTGCCTTAGGTCGCCTGCCCGGTCGGCATCACCACCACCTGCATCAGGTTCACGCGCGGCGGTTGCACGGCCAGGAAGCCCACCACTTCGGCCACGTCTTCCGGCTTCAGGAACTCATACTTTTGCGCCGCATCGGCCAGCCAGTCTTTCACGCCCTGGCTGGTGACGTGCCCTTGCAGTTCGGTCGACGTGATGCCCGGCTCGATCACCGACACGCGCACGTTCTTCGCACCCAGTTCGGCGCGCATATGGCGCGTCAGGTGGCTGACGAAAGCCTTGGTGGCGCTGTAGACGGAGAAGTACGGATAAATGTACTGGCCGGCGATGGACGAAGTGTTGATCAGGTCTGCCTGCACGCCGTTCGCCGCCGCTTGCAGCAACTGCGGAACGAAGGCGTGGATCACCCGCATCACGCCCTGCACATTCAGGTCGATCTGCTGCGTGGTCTCACCGCGCTTGTCTTCCTCGATCGCGCCCGGCAGCATTACGCCGGCGTTATTGAACACCAGGCTGGCCGGGCCCCAGGTCTGCAGCACCGCTGCTGCCGCGCTATCCACCGAAGCCTTGTCGGTCACATCGACCGCCAGCGCCATTGCAATACCGCCGGCGCGTTCGATGTCAGCCACTTCGCGCTCCAGCGTCTCCTTGCGGCGCGCCAGCAGTGCTACCTTTGCGCCTTGCGCCGCCAGCAGCCTTGCGGTGTGCAGGCCGATGCCGCTGGATGCGCCGGTGATGACGGCCACGCGGCCATTGAGTTGCTTTTCCATGTCGTTCTCCCTTGAGTGAGGCCGCGTTGTGCGGCGTTGGGAGAACTATAGAAATTTATGGACAACCGAAGTAGTCCTGGAATACCGTTTCAGTATCAACCCTTGGTTGATAATCGCTGCAACTCCCTGCGCGCCAGCGAGAATTCCTGGCTGCCGTTCAGGCGTTCGACGGCGAAATCGATGAAGCGCCGCACGCGGCCCGGCATATCGCGCCGCTGGCCGTAATAGAGGTAGAGTCCCATGCGCTCGCTGACCATCGGTACCAGCAGCGGCACCAGTTCACCACTGCGCAGCGCCGGAGCGGCGTTGATGCTGTCGATCTGGCCGATGCCGATGCCCGCCAGCGTGGCTTGCGCTTCCGTTTCCGAATCGCTGCAGCACAGCGCCACGTTCATGTGCTGCTGAAGGACCTCGCCGTCCACCTCGAATTCCCAGGGCACCGGACGTCCCGTGCCGGGCCGCCGGTAGCCGATGCAGCGGTGGACCAGCAAGTCGTCCAGCTTGCGCGGGCGGCCATGCTGCGCCAGGTAGGCGGGCGTGGCGCAGACGATGAGCTGGATCGGGAACAGCCTGCGGCCGACCACCTGCAGGTCCGGTGCGCTGCCCGCGCGAAAGCCGACGTCGATACGCTCGCCGACGATATCGCTGAAGCCATCGGACAGCACCAGTTCCACGCTGATCTTCGGGAAGCGCTGCTGGAACTCGGCCAGCACGGGCATCAGCACCTTGCGTCCGACCGCTCCGGCAGCGGCGATGCGCACCACGCCTTCGTCTTCCTGCGCCGCGCTGCGCGCCCTGCTCAAGGCGCCAACCAGCCCGTCCAGGCTGGGCTTCACGGACTCCAGCAGGCGCTCGCCCTCCTCGGTGAGCGTGCTGCGCCGCGTGGTGCGGTGGAACAGGCGCACGCCCAGGTGCTGCTCCAGTTGGCGGATAGTCTTGCTGACCGCTTGCGGCGTGGTGTTCTGCGCTTCCGCAGCCTTGTTGAAACTGCCCGATTCGGCAGCGAGGACGAAGGTCGATATGGCGCGCAGTTCGTCCATCAGCCTGCGCTTACTGGTCCCACAGGTCGCCGGTGAGACTGCTGCGCGGCGGAGTGACGCCGAAGTGCTGGTAGGCGGCGGCCGTGGCCACGCGTCCGCGCGGGGTGCGCTGCAGGAAGCCTTGCTGGATCAGGTAGGGCTCCAGCACGTCCTCGATCGTATCGGCCGCTTCGCCGATCGCCGCGGCCAGGTTGCCGATGCCTACCGGCCCGCCGCCGAATTTGTACAGCACCGCTTCCAGCAGCTTGCGGTCCATCACATCGAAGCCGACGTGGTCCACGTCCAGCATGCGCAGGGCGGCATCGGCCAGCTCCTTGGTGATGTCGCCATTCGACTTCACTTCCGCGTAGTCGCGCACGCGGCGCAGCAGGCGGTTGGCGATACGCGGCGTGCCGCGCGCGCGGCGGGCGATTTCCAGGGCGCCGCCGTCGTCGATGTTCGCCTTCAGCAGCGTGGCGCTGCGGGCGACAATCTTTGCCAGTTCTT
>DASWYX010000228.1:0-15104 GCA_036404755.1 Pseudoduganella sp. | reverse complement strand
TAGCCTCCGCAAAGACCCCACTTTAGCCCGGCACAAAAAAAGACGGCGTCCCGAAGGACGCCGTTGAGGGGCAATCAACTACCGGGAAAACTTTTAATTGCTGGCCTGGACGTTGCTGGCCGGGGCATCCCAGCCGCCGCCCAGCGCGCGGATCAGCGCGACCGTTGTCACGGCGCGGTTGCCGCGCAGCTGCACGGCGGAGCGCTCAACCGCGGCGAGGTTGCGCTGGGCATCGAGCAGGTCCAGGTAGCTGGAGCGGCCCGCGTCGTACAGCTTCTGCGCCAGGTCGGCCGAGCGGCGCGCCGAGACGAGGGCGTCGTCGATCTGCGTGGTCTGGCCGCTCAGGATGCGCAGGCCGGCCAGGTTGTCTTCCACTTCCGCGAAAGCGACCAGCACCGACTGGCGGTACGAAGCGACCGACTCTTCCAGCGCCGCTTCGCTGCGGCGCACGTTGGCGCTGTTGCGGCCACCGTCGATCAGCGGCGCGGAGAGCAGGGCGCCCAGCAGCCAGGAACGGCTGCTGATCTTGAACACGTCCGAGAACGTGCCCGCCACGCCGCCGCCGGACGCATTCAGGGTCAGCGCCGGGAACATGGCCGCGCGCGCCACGCCGATGCGGGCATTGGACGCTTCCATCGTCTTCTGCGCCGCCGCGATATCGGGACGGCGCTCCAGCAGCGAGGACGGCATGCCGGCCGGGATCGACGGCAGCAGCGACGAATCCTGCAGCGGGCTCGGACCGGCCGAATACGCGGCCGCCGGCTTGCCCAGCAGGACCGCCAGCGCATGCTCGGTCGTCACGCGCTGGCGCTGCAGGCCGATGGCTTCGGCGCGCGTGGTCGCCAGTTCCGTCTTCGCGCGGGACAGATCGAACTCGCCGATATCGCCCAGGTCGAAGCGGCGCTGGTTCACCTTCACGTTCTCTTCGCGCAGCTGCACGGTACGCTCCAGCGTGACCAGTTCCGCGTCGGTGGCGCGCAGGCGGAAGTAAGTCTGCGCCACGTCGGCCTGCAGGGCCAGCAGCACGGAGCGGTAATTCGCTTCCACCGTGGCCGCATCGTTGCGCGCCGCCGCCACATTGGACGACACGCGGCCGAACAAGTCCACCTCATAGCTTGCCGTCAGGCGCGCCTGGTAGGCGGTGGACGGCGACACATTGCTGCCGGCCGGCAGGCCCAGTTCCGTCGGCGACTGCTGGCCGCGCTGGGCGCCCACGCCGCTGCCGATTTGCGGAATGCGGTCCGCTTCCGCGATCCCGGCAATGGCGCGCGCCTGCTTGACGCGGGCCGCAGCCACGGCCAGGTTGGCGTTGGCGCGGGTCGCTTCAGCGATCAGCTCATTGAGGGCCGGATCGTTGAACGCCAGCCACCACTCGCCGCGCGGCTGCTGTTCGGCGGCTTGCGCCTGCTTCCAGCGGGTACCGTCCGCAGCCGTCACCACGCCTGCCGGTGCGGTGCTCGACTGCGATTCCTTGAACGCAACCGGGGTCTCGATCACCGGTTGCTTGAAGGCGGGGGCGCCGCAGGCCGTCAGCAACAATGCTGCCAGCAGCGGGGCCACGCCTTTTGCGATCATGCTTTTCATTTAGTGGGTCCCTTCCAGTTGGGCGACAGGTTCGGCCGCCGGGGATTTCTTCTCGAGGCGCTTGGCCAGGGTGCGCAGCAGCACGTAGAACACAGGCGTAAGGAACAGACCGAAGAAGGTCACGCCCAGCATGCCGGCGAACACCGCCACACCCATCGCATGGCGCATTTCCGCACCTGCACCGCTGGAGAACACCAGGGGCAGCACACCCATGATGAAGGCGATGGAGGTCATCAGGATCGGACGCAGACGCAGGCGGCAAGCCTCCAGCGCAGCTTCCACGATCGTGCGGCCATGCTCTTCCAGCTCACGCGCAAACTCCACGATCAGGATCGCATTCTTCGACGCAAGCCCCACCAGCACGAACAGCGCGATCTGGGTGAAGATGTTGTTGTCGCCACCGGTCACCTTGACGCCGATCAGGGCGCACAGGATGGACATCGGCACGATCAGGATCACCGCCAGCGGCAGGGTCCAGCTCTCATACTGCGCAGCGAGCACCAGGAATACCAGCAGCACGCACAGCGGGAACACATAGATCATCGTGTTGCCGGCCAGGATGTCCTGGTAAGTCAGCTCGGTCCACTCGAAGGTGATGCCCTTCGGCAGGGTCTCGGCCGCCAGTTTCTCCATGATGGCTTGTGCCTGGCCGGACGAGACGCCCGGCGCCGGGCCGCCATTCAGCTCGGCCGCGACGAAGTTGTTGTAGCGCTGCACGCGGTCCGGACCATAGGAATCCTTCACGCGCATCAGGGACGACAGCGGAATCATTTCGCCCTTGTCGTTGCGCACCTTCAGCTGTGCGATCTGCTGCGCCTGCGAACGGAACTGCGCGTCAGCCTGCACGCGCACCTGGTAGGTGCGGCCGAACTGGTTAAAGTCGTTCACGTACAGCGAACCGAGGTTGATCTGCAGGGTCTGGTAGATCGTCTGCAGCGGCACGCCCAGCTGCTTGGCCTTGACGCGATCGACGTCCGCGAACAGCTGCGGCACATTGATCTGGTAGCTGGAGAACACGCCCTGCAGTTGCGGGGTGGCCCAGGCTTTCATCTGCAGCGCCTGCACCGCCTTGTACAGCTCTTCGTAACCCAGGTTGCCGCGGTCTTCGATCATCAGCTTGAAGCCGCCGGTGGTGCCCAGGCCATTGACTGGCGGCGGAGGCAGTGCCAGCACGAAGGCATCCTGCACGGCGCCCATGCGCTTGTTGATTTCGCCGGTGATGGCGCCGGCCGACTTGTCGGCGCTCTTGCGCTCGTCGAACGGCTGCAGGCCGGGGAACACGATGCCGGAGTTCGGCGCGTTGGTGAAGCCCACCACGGACAGGCCGGTGAACGAGATCGAGTTCTGCACGCCCGGGATTTCCTTGATGATGTCGGACATCTGGCGGATCACGTTATCGGTGCGGTCCAGCGAGGCAGCATCCGGCAGCTGGGTAAAGCCGATCAGGTAGCCTTTATCCTGCGGCGGCACGAAGCCCGGAGGCACGGCCTTGAACATGAACACGCCGGCCACCGACAGCAGTGCGTACACCACCAGCGAAGCGCTCTTGCGGCGCAGCACACCCTTCACGCCCGTCTCATAGCTGTGCGATGCACGGCCGAAGAACTTGTTGAAGACGGTGAAGAAGCGGCCGAACAGCTTGTCCATGATCCTGGTCAGCGCGTCTTTCGGCGCGTCGTGGCCTTTCAGCAGGGCTGCCGACAGGGCGGGCGCCAGCGTCAGCGAGCTGAATGCCGAGATCACGGTCGAAATCGCGATGGTCAGTGCGAACTGGCGGTAGAACTGGCCGGTCAGGCCGGATACGAAGGCGATCGGCACGAACACCGCGCACAGCACCAGCGCAATCGCGATAATCGGGCCGGATACTTCCTTCATCGCCTGGATCGTCGCATCGCGCGGCGACAGGCCATTGCCGATATTACGCTCGACGTTTTCCACCACCACGATCGCATCGTCGACCACGATACCGATGGCCAGCACAAGGCCGAACAGCGACAGCGTGTTGATCGAGAAGCCGAAGGCAATCATCACCGCGAAGGTACCCACGATGGACACCGGCACCGCCAGCAGCGGGATGATGGAAGCGCGCCAGGTTTGCAGGAACACGATCACCACCAGGGCCACCAGGATCACCGCTTCCAGCAGCGTGTGGATCACGGAGTCGATGGACTCGCGCACGAACTGGGTCGGGTCGTACACGATCTCGTATTCGACGCCTTGCGGGAAGTCCTTCGACAGCTCGGCCATCTTGGCGCGCACGTCTTTCGACAGCTGCAGCGCATTGGCGTTAGGCGCTTCGAAAATCGGGATCGCCACCGCCGCCTTGTTGTTCAGCAGCGAACGCAGGGCGTAGGAGTTGGAACCCATTTCCAGGCGCGCCACGTCGCTCAGGCGGGTCACGGCGCCGTCGGCATTGGTCTTGATGACGATGTCGCCGAATTCCTCGACGGTGCTGAGGCGGCCCTGGGTGTTGACGGTCAGCTGGAAGTCGGCATCCTTTGCCGGACCCTGGCCGATCACGCCCGCCGCCACCTGCACGTTCTGTTCGCGGATGGCGTTTACCACGTCGCTGGCAGTCAGGTTGCGCGCCGCGACCTTCTGCGGGTCGAGCCAGATGCGCATCGCATAGTCGCCGGAACCGAACAGCTGCACGTCACCCATGCCATGGATGCGGGCCAACTGGTCCTTGATGTTCAGCACCGCGTAGTTGCGCAGGTACAGGTCGTCGTAACGGCCGTCCGGCGACTTCAGGTGCACCACCATGGTCAGGTTGGGGGAGCTCTTCACGGTGGTCACACCGATCTGGCGCACCTCTTCCGGCAGGCGCGGCAGCGCGCGCTGCACGCGGTTCTGCACCGCGGTTTCCGCCTGTTCGACATTGGTGCCGATGGCGAAAGTCACGGTCAGCTGCATGGCGCCGTCGGACGTGTTCTGGGAGGACATGTACAGCATGTTCTCCACGCCGTTGATCTGTTCCTCGATCGGCGAAGCCACGGTTTCCGCAATCACCTTCGGGTTCGCACCCGGGTATTGCGCGCGCACCACCACCGATGGCGGCACGACGTCAGGGTACTCGGAAATCGGCAGCTTGAAGATGGAGATCAAGCCCGCCACGAAAATCACGATCGATAAGACCGCCGCGAAAATCGGCTTATCGACGAAAAAGCGTGAGAAATTCATTGTAGGTTATTCCTTGGAAGTGCCGGCCTTGGCTGCATCAGCGTTGGCGATCTTGGCGTCTTTCTTCTGTTCTTGTTTCGGTTCCTGCTTGGCAGCTGCCGCAGCCGGATCGAAGTCCATGGACACGGTTTGCGCCGTCACCGGCGCACCAGGGCGCACGCGCTGCAGGCCGTTGACGACGATCTTCTCGCCCGGCTTCAGGCCATCGCGCACTACGCGCAGGCCGTCGATGATCGGGCCCAGCTTGACCGGACGGTATTCGGCCTTGCTGTCGGCGCCGACCACGAACACGAACTTGCGGTTCTGGTCCGTGCCGATGGCGCGTTCATTGATCAACAGGGAATCGGCCTTCGCTTCGCCGCCGCCCAGCGAGACGCGGGCGAACAGGCCAGGCGCCAGCGAGCGGTCCTTGTTCTCGAAGGTAGCGCGCATGCGCACGGAACCGGTGCGGGTATCGAGCTGGTTGTCGACGAATTCCAGCTTGCCCTCGTGCGGGAAGCCTTCCTCGTTGGCCAGGCCGATCTTCACCGTGGCAGGCTGGCCCTTGTGCGCCAGCGCGCCCACGCGCAGGTAGGTCGATTCATCGCCGTCGAAGCTGGCGTAGATGCGGTCCAGCGAGACCACGGACGTCAGCACGGCGCTCTGGTCCACCAGGTTACCCAGGGTGATTTCCGCTTTCGACACGCGGCCATCGATAGGCGACACCACATTCGTGTACGTCAGGTTCAGCTTGGCCGCTTCATAGGCTGCGGTGGCGGCGCGAGCGGTGGCGTCCAGTTCCTTCAGGGCCGAGGCGCGCTCGTCGAACTCGCGCTGGGCGATGGCTTTATCGGCCAGCAGCTTTTCGGCGCGGGTCAGTTCCAGGCGGGCCAGGTCGGCCTTGGCGCGGGCCGAGTTGGCGGCCGCTTCGGCACGGTCGGCTTCCGCCTTGAAGGGGCGCGGATCGATGACGAACAGCACGTCGCCTTTCTTCACTTCGCTGCCCGGCTTGAAGTTGACGGCGGTGATGAAGCCGGAGACGCGCGGACGGATTTCGACGCGGTCGATGGCTTCCAGGCGGCCGGAGAATTCCTGGGTTTCGATGACCGACTTCTGCACCACGATGGCGGCGGAAATCGGAGGGCCGCCGGCGGCAGGCGCTTCCTGCGTTTTGCTGTTGGCATTGTCGCAGCCTGCAAGGATGGCTGCCGCCAGTCCACCGACTGCCAGCGCGGCAACCAATGGTCGCGCCAGAGTCGTTAGTTGTTTCGTGTTTTTCATTTCTTAACCCCTTTGTATGAAAATAACTAATAGAGATGGCGGCGCCGCTGGTTCGCACCAAAACGTGGGAATGCAACGGCCCCTGCGCCTTACAGGCACATTTTTTTATGGAACTGCTTTTAGGAAACTAGATCGTTTACAAATATACTGCCGGCCCGACAATATGTAAACGTTTATGTATATTTATGAGCTCACTCAAGCCGGTGGGTTCTCCGTCCCATCGAGGCCATTGATGAAACCGGCCATTTCCTGCAGGGCGAACACCTTGCAGGCACACTCGTTGCGGGCTTCCTGGTCGGGCAGGGGCACCGCTGGCATGCGCCGCACCGTCGTCTTGATTCCACAAGAGATCAGCTTGGCGCCGTATTGTTCAGCTTCGTCGCGTAATGGGTCGTCCTCGGCGGACAGGATCAGGGCCGGGGGAAGGTTCTTGAGCCGGCTCGATTGCAGCGGCGAGGCGTACGGATGAGTACGGTCGGCTGCGTTGGGCAGGTAGCCGCGGTAGGCGGCGGCGCAAGTTTCGGCCATCTGGGCCTTCACGGCACAATTCGGCATCTCGCGCATGGACCCGGTGGAGAGGCCGGGGTCCAGCATCGGCATGATCAGGATCTGGCCGGCCAGCGGCGGACCGCCGCGGTCGCGCGACATCAGCGTCGTCACAGCGGCCAGGTTGGCGCCGGCTTCGATGCCGGCAGTCAGCATGCGCCTGCCGTTCCAGGCAAGCTTGGTCTTGTTCTTCTTCGCCCACAGCAGCACGGCGTGGGCGTCTTCCACGGCGGCCGGGAAGGGGCTTACGGTCGCCAGCGTGTAATTCGAAGCGAGCACCACGTGCTTGCTGTTGCAGCTGACCAGGTGGCGCAGGAAGGCGTCCGCCTCTTCCAGGTCGCCGCCAACAAAGCCGCCGCCGTGGAAGAAGACGATCAGCGTATCGCGCTTGACGCTGGCCTCGCCGGACATATACAGGCGGGCGGCCAGCGGGCCCTGGGCGCCGCGCACTTCGATATCGCGGATCTTCAGGTCCGGCGCGAACTCCGGCGTGCTCTGCTGGACGGCGGTCATCGTTGTACCGCCTCCGGCGCGGACGCCGTCATCGCCAGGTCAGCGGAAGCGCTGCTATCGCTCAGCACGACATGGGTGAATGCCGCCACGCCGCGGGCTTCAGCTCGCGCAGCGTTCGAATATTCGTCGGTGTAGATCATGCCCGCCAGCGCAAGCGCGCTGAGCGCAATAGCCAACAGTGCAAAAATCCCATCCCGGGTTCCCATGACAAGCTCCTTAGTAAATGTTCCCACTGCAAGCCACTGTAATCTTTCCCATCGGGTGAAGGTCAAGCATCTTTTTTCTTGCAGTACGTGAATCATAAACTTCTACTAGAATGTGATAAATACCGCAATGACGAATTGATTGTTCAGAATCTCGAACAATGGGACGTACTGATGAATAAACTGCAAGCGATGGAAGTCTTTGTGCAGGTGGTCGATGCGGGCGGCTTTACGCGCGCCGCCGAAACCCTGCAATTGCCCAAGGCCACCGTCTCGACCCTGGTCGCTTCGCTGGAGGCCGCGCTATCGGTCAAGCTGCTGCACCGGACCACCCGCCAGGTGAGCGTGACGGCCGACGGCGCCGCCTACTATGAGCGCTGCCTGCGCATCCTGGCCGACGTCAAAGATGCCGAGGAATCGATCTCCCGCACGCGCCTGGCGCCCAGCGGCCGGTTGCGCGTGGATGCGCCCACCGGCCTGGCCGGCGACATCCTGGTGCCGGCGCTGCCGGACTTCTTCGAGCGTTATCCGGACATCACGCTGGAACTCGGCAGCAGCGACCGCCTGGTGGACCTGGTCGAGGAGGGCGTCGATTGCGCCATCCGCGCCGGCCAGCTCAGCAATTCCAGCCTGATTGCGCGCCGCGTCGGCATCATGAGCTTCCAGGCCTGCGCCGCCCCGTCCTATCTTGAACAATACGGCATGCCCAAGCATCCGCGCGAGCTGGAGCGGCACCGCTGCGTCAACTATTTCTCCGCCAAGACGGGCAAGATCTATCCCTGGGACTTCAGCAAGGACGGCGAGCGGATCGAGATGCCGCTGCCCGGCGCGATCGCGCTGAACGATTCGAACTCCTACCTGCAGGCGGGGCTGGCCGGTCTGGGCGTGCTGCTGCTGGCCGAATTCCAGGTGCGCGAACACGCGGCCAAGGGCGGCCTGGTGCCCATCATGACCGACTGGACCACCGATCCGGTTCCCGTCCACGTGGTCTATCCCCAGAACCGCCATTTGTCCGCCAAGGTGCGCGTATTCGTGGAATGGGTGGCCGATCTGTTCAGCGCCCATCCCGCCATGCGCCTGCGTCCCCTGGCGGCTCCGCAACCCGCATCCCTCGAGGCTATCGTATGACCCACCGCATCGTTTTCCTGGACCGTGACAGCATCATCGCCGACATCCGCCGCCCCGCATTCGAACATGAATGGGCGGAGTATCCGGCCAGCACGGGGGCGCAGGCGGCCGAGCGCCTGCGCGGCGCCACCATCGCCATCACCAACAAGGTGCCGGTGCGGGCGGACGCGATCGCCCAACTGCCGGACTTGAAGATGATCGCCGTCGCCGCTACCGGCACCGACAATGTGGACCTGGCGGCGGCGCGCGAACGCGGCATCGTCGTATCCAATATCCGCGGCTATGCGCATGCGGCCGTACCCGAACATACCTTCGCCCTGATCCTTGCACTGCGCCGCCAGTTGCTGGCCTACCGCGCCGACATCGAGGCCGGCTTGTGGGAAAAGGCGGACCGCTTCTGCCTGTTCCACCATCCGATCCGCGACCTGCACGGCAGCCGCCTGGGCCTGCTGGGCTATGGCGCGCTGGGGCAGCAGGTGGCGGCGCTGGGGCGCGCCTTCGGCATGGAAGTCGCCGTCCATACGCGTACGCCGGTGGAAGGCGCGCTGAATGTTTCGCTGGACGAGCTGCTGGCCACCTCCGATGTCCTCAGCCTGCACGTGCCGCTGACGGACGCCACCCGTAACATCATCGGCGCGGCCGAACTGGCGCGCATGAAGGGCAGCGCCATCCTGGTCAACACGGCGCGCGGCGGCCTGGTGGACGAAGCCGCGCTGGCAGACGCGCTGCGGCGCGGCGTGATCGCCGGCGCCGGGTTCGACGTGCTGTCGAAGGAGCCGCCGTCGCCGGACAATCCGCTGCTCCAGCTGCGCCTGCCCAACTTCATCCTCACGCCCCATTCGGCCTGGGCCAGCGGCCAGGCCATGCAGGGCCTGGCGGACCAGCTGATTGGCAATATCGAAGCCTTCGTGCACGGCCAGCCCGCCAATGTCGTCAGCTGATGTTGTTGTGCGTGAAGGGAAGGCCGAGCATGATCCTGGTGCCGGCCCCCGGTTCACTTGCGATGCGGATGGACCAGCCATGGTGGTCGCAAATATCCTTGACGATGGCCAGGCCCAGGCCGAAGCCATGCGCCGCGACGCCATCCTTGCCCGCCCGGTAGAAGCGGTCGAAGACATGGGGCAGGGCGGCGGGCTCGATGCCGCATCCTGAATCCTGCACGACCAGCTCGCGATTTTCCAGGCCAAGCCGGATCTGCCCCTGCTCCGTGTGGCGCACCGCGTTATCGAGGATGTTGGCCAGCACGATGCGCAGCGCCGAGCGGTTGGCCTCGATCCAGACGCTGCGGTCGACGCTGTTTTGCACCGGTACTTTCGACGCCACGCTTTCGATCACGACCTCCAGCACTTCCGTCAGCCGCAGCAATTCCGTCTCGGCCGGCGTGGCGCTGCGGGCCAGCAGCAGCAAGGCTTCCACGCGTTCGCGGATGCTGGACGCGGCGCGTCCGATCTGCTTGAGCCGCACGCGCGACTTGCCGGCAATCGCCGGATCGTCCACCAGCAATTCGCAGCTGGTGCTGATGGCCGTCAGCGGCGTGCGCAGCTCATGGCTGACGTTGGCCGTGAACTGCTTTTCGCGTTCGACCATCGCGTCCATCCGCTGGTGATATTCGTTGACGCTGTGCGCAAGCTGGGCCACTTCGTTCTCATCGTATTGCGTCGGATCGATGGGCTGGCCGGCGCGGATACCCAGGGTTCGTACCTGGCCGGCGAGCTGCGTGATCTGCCGTACCAGCATGCCGGAAAGGTGGAAGGCAAACCAGACGCCAAGCGCGGCGAAGACCGCCGTGCCGCCCATGATCAGGTTGAGCGCCCGCTTGAAGCGCGCTTCGTATGCGCTGTAGTCATAGACGCGGATCAGGCGCGTGCCGGCCAGCGGCGTGATGGCCACGTGGACTTCCTTGCCGTCCACGATGATTTCATGGGTGCCGTCAGCCAGCTTGCTCACGTCATCCGGCAAGACGATCCGCTGCCCCACGCCATGCGAAAGCCGCATGCCGAGGCGCTTGTCCACTTTCGGCAGCCGGGCGGGGTCTTCCTTGTACTGGCGCAGTACTTCCTGCATATCGTCGGCTATCACGCCGTTGATGAAGTCATCCTCGTGGACCTCGGCAAAGGCGCGCACGCTGATGGCTTCGAGCGCCAGGAGCAGCAGCGCCAGTGCCGACATGCCCAGCGCCAGTTTGTGACGCAGGCTAAGCGGCACGTGCAGCCTCGCCGGCCATCTTGTAGCCGAAACCGGGCACGGTTTCGATCGGGTCGGACTCGCCGTTCGCCGTGAGGGCCCGCCTGAGCGTGTGCAGGTGGGTGCGCAGCGTGCGCGTGTCCAGCGCTTCGCCCCAGACGGCCGCTTCCAGGTCCGCATGGCGATGCACCCGGTCCGGCGACTCCATCAGGATCTGCAGCAGGCGCAGGCACTTGGGCGGAAGCTTGACCTGGCGGCCGGCGCGCCAGACGGTCAGCGTCGCAGGGTCCAGCGTCAGGTCGCCGGAGCGCAAATGCGCGGGCACGACCCTGCCGCGGGAGCGTTTGATCAGGGCCGCCAGGCGTGCATGGACTTCCTTCAGCGAAAACGGCTTGACCAGGTAGTCGTCCGCGCCGTGCGCAAAGCCATCCAGTTTATCGTCGAGCGTGTCGCGGGCGGTCAACATCAGCACCGGCGTGTCGCTGCGCGCTTCGTGGCGCAGCTTGCGGCACAGCGTCAGGCCGTCCATGCCGGGCAGGGAGAGGTCCAGCAGGATCGCATCCCAATGCTCGGATTGCGCCATGCGCAGGCCCAGCGTGCCGCTGCCCGCGTGATCCGGCACATAGCCCAGGTTCTTCAGGTAGTCATACAAGTTGGTGGCGATGACGTTGTCGTCTTCTATGATCAGCACTTTCATGACTTCTCCTGGCAGAGATAGCACAGGCATATTGTACGCCCGGGCCGCCTTTTTTCAGCCGCCGCCGGGTGGGCGGCTCAGGCGCTTCTTGAGAAAGTCGAGAAAGAGACGGGTGCGGGCGGGCAACTGGCGGGTGTCGGTGACGGCGTGCACCAGCACTGGGTCCATTTGCCAGTCCGGCAGCACGCGCTGCAGGCGGCCGGCCTTGACTTCAATGCACGCCATTTGCGGATCGATCGCCGTGATGCACAAGCCTTCGGCCGCCAGCGACATGGCGACCGCCGCGTTATTGGTGCCGTAGCGCGCCGCCACTTCCACCTGCACGGTTTCTTCGCCGCGGCGCAGGGTGCGCCAGATATCGACCATGCCCGTATTGGCGGGCCGTCCGCACAGCACATGGTGCACCAGGTCATTGGCATGCTTCAGCGGCGGCGAGCGGCGCAGGTAGTCCGGCGACGCATACAGGTAGCGCGGCATGGACGCGATCTGGCGCACGATCAGGCGCGAGGGCGCGGTGGGCGCCGGGCCCATGCGGATCGCCAGGTCATAAGGTTCCGTCAGCAGGTCCACCACTTTCGACGACACATCGAAATCGAACTTGATCAGCGGGTACTCGTTGGCGAATTCCTTGAGGATGGGCGCCAGGTAGCCGACCGCAAAGCTGGACGTGAGCGACACGCGCAGCAAGCCCATTGGCCGCTCCGCCAGGTCCAGCAAGGCTTCGTGGGCGCTGAGCGCTTCCTCCACGATGCATTCGCAGCGCTTGAAATAGGTTTCGCCCGCTTCGGTCAGCTCGACCCGGCGCGTGGAGCGGTTCAGCAGCTTCAGTCCGATGGCCTTTTCCAGTTCGGCGATATTGCGCGACAGCGTGGAATTAGGCATGCCCAGCGCGTCGGCTGCACCGCGAAAGCTCTTGTGGCGCGCCACCTCGACGAACAGGCGCATGTAATTCAGCACATCCATTTGATTGCTCCAAATTCGGGATACTGAATTCAATTATACGTATTTATCCCGTTGGTGAAACAGTGCAAAATGAACACATCTTGCTAAGGAGGAAAATCATGGAGACCGAAACGAAGGAGTGCTTCTGGCGCGAACTGTTGAAAATCCTCGCGGGACTGGCCGACTTCTGAGCTATGATTGCCGCTTTCGCAATGTGTGGTGAGGCTGGTGTTGATTTCGAGTGCGCTGCTGGATGGAATTCCGGGAATCCGCTATGGGTTCGGCTTTGAAAAGGAACTGGTGCCGCAGGCCCTGCAGGGCTTGTGGGACAGGCGCCCCGTCAAGAAACAGGTGCACGGCACGCATGCCGCACACATCACCGTCCCGCAACAGGAAGTCGGGCACGCCGACGCTTTCTACACCCGCCAGCCCGGCATTCCCGTCAGCGTGATCACGGCCGACTGCGTGCCGCTGCTGCTGGCGCGCCGCGATGGCGCCGCCGTGGCCGCCGTGCATGCCGGCTGGCGCGGGCTGTACGACGGCATCATCCCCTCCGTGCTGGACCAGTTGCGCGCGGGCGAAGACTGGGTCGCCGTCGTCGGCCCAACGATCTGCGCGCCGTGCTACGAAATCAGCGAAGAACTGGCGCAGGACTTCGGCCGGCGCTTTGACTCCATGCCGCGCGCAGCCGTGCAGCCGGCGCACCGCCACCTGGACCTGCGCGCGGTCGCAGAACACCAGCTGCGGCAGGCCGGCCTGAAACACATCGAGCATGTCGGCGGCTGCACCTGCTGCGCGCGCGACGCGCAAGGCGAAAACCTGTTCCGCAGCTACCGGCGCGGCGACCGCAACTCGCAACAGCACGCCGGCCTTTACATCACCCACAAGGAGACCACTTGAAAGCACTCGCAGCCCTGATCATGGCCGCGCTGTCGGCATCCGCCAGCGCCGGCGCGCCCGAATGGAGCGCACCGCACCAGCCTTTCGCCATTTTCGGCAATACCTATTACGTAGGCACGGACGGCATCAGCGCCGTCCTGATTACTTCGCCGCAGGGCCATATCCTGATCGACGGCGCCACGCCAGAAGGCGGCAAGGTCATCGCGGAAAACATCAGGACGCTGGGCTTCAAGCTGAAGGACGTGAAATACATCCTGAATTCGCATGCCCACTACGATCACTCGGGCGGCATCGCCGGGCTGCAAAAGCTGAGCGGCGCCAGGGTGCTGACCGGTGCGGCAGGCGCGAAGGCGCTCAGCTCCGGCAAGACGGCGGCCGACGATCCGCAATTCGGCAGCATCGACGATTTCCCCGCCGTTGCCAACGCTCACGCCGTGAAGGAGGGCGAAATCGTCAAGCTTGGTCCGCTGGCAGTAACCGCCCACCTGACCCCGGGCCATACGCCCGGCGGCGCAAGCTGGACCTGGAAGGCGTGCGAGAAAGGGCAGTGCAAGGACTTCGTATTCGCCGACAGCCTGAGCGCCGTCTCCGCCGACAATTACAAGTTCACCGCGCATCCGCAAATCGTCGCCAGCCTGGAAAGCAGCATCGCCAAAGTCGAAGCCTTGCCCTGCGACGTGCTGATCACCGCACACCCTGGCGTAGTCGACCTGTTCGAGCGCCAGGCCCGCGCCGCGAAAGAGGGCCTGGCCGCTTACGGCGACGGCGGCGCCTGCCGCACGCTGGGCGCAACCTCGCGCACCGCCCTGGCCAAGCGGCTGGAGAGCGAGCGCCAATAAGCTCTCGAGCATCTTCCACGCAACAATCGCGGCTCGCGGTTGTTGCGTTGCTGCCCGTTTAGTGATAACGTTATCGCATGCTGATGGCGCCGGCAAAAGCCTCATCTTTTTTTGATCTTGTGTGCTAACGTTATCACCCTGGCTTTTCAGCTGTTGTGTAAGGCCCTGCCAAGGGTCTCTGTTTATCCTGCGTGCTGGTCCACGCAGGATTTTTTTGCAGCTCAGTGTGATAACGTTAACGCCTAATGCCACGAATGGTGGCGAATTTATCAGCAAGGAGACCGTATGACCTACAACAGCTCACCAACGCCGAAATTGCGCCTTCTCGGCGCCGCAGTTTGCCTGGCCCTGCTTGCGTCCGCGCCTGTGTCCGAGCTGCGCGCCGAGCCGGCCGGGAGTTCGGCTGTGCGCCGCGCCGTCACTCCGGCCGCGGTGCTCGAGGTGATGCAGCAGGCGGCCGACTGGCAGCTATCCCACCCGAGCACGCATCCCGAGGATGACTGGACCCAGGGCGTAGGCGACGCCGGCATGATGGCGCTGGCCGGCATCTCGGGTGAGCGGCGTTACCGTGATGCCATGGTGGCCATGGGCGAGCGCAATCACTGGCGCCTCGGTCCCAGCATGTTCCATGCGGACGATTACGTGGTTGGCCAGACCTACGCGGAACTGTACCTGATGGCGCGCGAGCCGAAGATGATCGCCGCGATGCGCGAGCAGTTCGACTTCATGCTGGAGAATCCGCGCAATGGTAGCCTGTGGTGGGAGACGCCGGGCGTGACAAACCGCTGGGCGTGGTGCGATGCATTGTTCATGGGGCCACCGGCCTGGGCGCGGCTGTATGCCGCAACCGGGGATCAGCGTTATCTCGATTTCGCCGTGAAGAACTGGTGGATCACTTCCGACTACCTTTACGACGGGGAAGAACACCTTTACTACCGCGACAGCCGCTATTTCAAGCAGCGTGAAGCCAATGGCAGCAAGGTATTCTGGGGGCGCGGCAATGGCTGGGTGATGGGAGGCCTGGTGCGCATGCTGGAATATCTCCCTGCGAACCATCCGTCGCGCGGCCGCTTTGTGCAGCAGTTTACCGAAATGACCGAAAAGCTCCTGAAGCTGCAGCAGGCCGAT
>DASWYX010000227.1:0-18544 GCA_036404755.1 Pseudoduganella sp. | reverse complement strand
AGGAGGCCGGGGCGGTGAGCGTCGCCGCGAAACGGAGGAGGAGCGTAAGGCGCGCGCGGAAGCCGCCGCCTTCCGCAACCCCCTCCCGCCGATCACCTTCCCTGAAGACCTGCCAGTCTCCGGCCGCAGAAAAGAAATCGCGGAAGCACTGAAGAACAACCAGGTCGTGATCGTCTCGGGCGAAACCGGCTCCGGCAAGACCACGCAGCTGCCGAAAATCTGCCTCGAACTGGGCAGGGGACAGAAAGGCCTGATCGGCCACACGCAGCCGCGCAGGATCGCGGCATCGTCCACGGCGAAGCGCATCGCGGTGGAACTGGGCAGCCCGCTGGGCGAGCACGTAGGCTTCAAGGTGCGCTTCAACGACACCCTGAGCAAGGGTGCGTCGGTGAAGCTGATGACCGACGGTATCCTGCTGGCCGAAACGCAGACCGACCCGCTGCTGAAGGCCTACGACACGATCATCATCGACGAAGCCCACGAGCGCAGCCTGAACATCGACTTCCTGCTTGGCTACCTGAAGCAGATCCTGCCGCGGCGTCCGGACCTGAAGGTGATCATCACTTCGGCAACCATCGACGCCGAGCGCTTCGCCAGACACTTCACGCAGGAAGGCAAGCCGCCGGTGCCGGTGATCGAAGTCTCCGGCCGCCTGTACGCGGTCGAAGTGCGCTACCGCCCCGTCGAGCGCGAGCAAATCAATCTGGGCGCACCAACGCCGGACGCCAAAGGCGCGCGCACTGCCGCCGCCCGTGAAAAGCGCGACCTGATGGACGCCATCGTGGACGGCGTCGATGAAGTCTGCCGCATCGGCAGCGGCGACGTGCTGGTCTTCCTGCCCGGCGAGCGCGAAATCCGCGACGCCGCCGAGGCCCTGCGCAAGCACCATCCGCCGCACGTGGAAATCCTGCCCCTGTTCGCCCGCCTGTCGGTGGAAGAACAGGACCGCGTCTTCCGCACCACGAACGCGCGCCGCATCGTGCTGGCGACCAACGTGGCGGAAACCTCGCTGACCGTGCCCGGCATCCGCTACGTGGTGGACGCCGGCCTGGCGCGCGTGAAGCGCTACAGCTACCGCAACAAGGTCGAGCAGCTGCAGATCGAGCCGGTCGCACAATCGGCCGCCAACCAGCGCGCCGGCCGTTGCGGCCGTGTGGCCGATGGCGTGTGTATCCGCCTGTACGAGGAACAGGATTTCCTGCAGCGTCCCAAATTCACGGACCCGGAAATCCTGCGTTCTTCGCTGGCCTCCGTCATCCTGCGCATGAAGTCCCTGCACCTGACCGATGTCGAGAGCTTCCCCTTCATCGAGCCGCCGCTGGGCCGCGCCATTGCGGACGGCTACCAGCTGCTGCAGGAACTGGGCGCTGTCGATGAAGACAACAAGCTCACGCAACTGGGACGCAAGCTGGCCAAGCTGCCGCTCGACCCGCGCGTAGGCCGCATGATCCTGGCCGCGCAGGAATACCACTGCCTGACCGAAGTGCTGATCGTTGCGTCCGCCCTGTCCGTACAGGACCCGCGCGACCGTCCGATGGAGCACCAGCAGGCGGCGGACGAGCAGCACAAGAAGTTCGCCGACGAGAAGTCCGAATTCCTCAGCTACCTGAAAATCTGGAAGTGGTTCGAGAGCGCGATCGAGCACAAGAAGTCGAACCGCCAGTTGATGGACACCTGCCGCGCCACCTTCCTGAACCAGTTGCGCCTGCGCGAATGGCGCGACGTGCACTCGCAGCTGCTGACCATCGTGAAGGAGCAGGGCTGGCGCACCAACGAGTCACCTGCGACCTACGACCAGTTCCACATGGCTCTGCTCACCGGCCTGCTGGGCAATATCGGTTTCAAGTCCGAGGACGAGCCGGGCGCCGGCTATCTCGGCGCGCGCGGCATCCGCTTCCACATCTGGCCGGGTTCCGCGCTGTCCAAGAAGCCGGGCAAGTGGATTGTGGCGGCTGAACTGGTCGAGACCACGCGCCTGTATGCACGCTGCGTGGCGCGCATCGAGCCGGAATGGATCGAGAAGATCGGCGGACACCTGTTGAAGAAGTCCTGGGGCGAGCCGCGCTGGGAAAAGCGTCCCGCGCAAGTCACCGCTTCGGAGCGCGCGACCTTGTACGGCCTGGTGGTCTACAGCCAGCGCCGCATCAATTACGGTCAAAAGAACCCGGCCGAAGCGCGCGAGATCTTTATCCGCGATGCGCTGGTGGGCGGCGACTACGACACGCGCGCCCCGTTCTTCGCGCACAACCACAAGCTGGTGCGCGAAATCGAGAACCTCGAACACAAGTCGCGCCGCCAGGACGTGCTGGTGGACGACCAGTTGATCGAAGCCTTCTACGACCAGGCGATTCCGGCCGACGTGGTGAACGGCGCCGGTTTCGAGAAGTGGTACAAGGATGCGTCCTACGACGATCCCAAGCTGCTGTTCCTGAACCGCGAAGACTTGATGCGCCATGAAGCGGCCGGCATCACGACGGACCTGTTCCCGAAGAAGATGATGGCGGCCGGCCTGGAAATGCAGCTGAGCTACCACTTCGAACCGGGCAGCGTGCGCGATGGCGTCACGCTCACCGTGCCGCTGTATGCGCTGAACCAGTTGTCGCGCGAACGCTGCGAATGGCTGGTGCCGGGCATGCTGAAGGAGAAGGTACACCTGCTGCTCAAGACCCTGCCGCAGAAGCAGCGCCGCCATATGGTGCCGCTGCCGGATTACGCAGCGAAATTTGTCGAGCGCACGGAGTTCGGCCGCGGCGACCTGATTGACGCCATCATTGCCGACATCCGCAAGCAGATTACGATCTCCGTGCTGACCACGGACTTCAAGCCCGAGCAGCTGCCGGCCCACCACTTCATGAATTTCAAGGTGGTCGATGAACACGGCCGCCAGCTGGACATGGGCCGCAACCTGGCCACGTTGCAGGCAGAGTACGGCGTGCAGGCGCGCCAGAGCTTCCAGCGCATGGCGGAAGGCGGCGGTAATGCCGCCACGCCGGCACAGCTGGCGCAGCTTACGGGGCAGCCGGCCGCTGCGGCGAAGCCGTCGCATGGCGGCATTGCGGCCGAGGCGGCGCGCGGCGCGGGCAAGTCCGCTCCGGCGCCCGCCACGCCGGCCGCACCCGCTGCTTCGTCCGCGCATACGAATATCACCACCTGGAGCTTCGGCGAGCTGCCGGAACTGCTGGAGATCCAGCAGGGCAAGCTAAGCCTGATCGGCTTCCCGGCGCTGGTGGACAAGGGCGCGCACTGCGACCTGGAAGTGTTCGACGATCCGAATGTCGCTGCGCGCACGCACCGCGTCGGCCTGCGCCGCCTGTTCGCGCTGCAGATGAAGGACCAGATCAAGTTCGTGGAGAAGTCGATTCCCAACCTGCAGCAGATGGGCATGCAGTTCATGTCCATGGGCACGCAGGAAGAGCTGCGCGACCAGATCATCGCGAAAGCGCTGGAGATCGCCTGCCTGCAGGACCCGCTGCCAACCGACGAGGCAAGCTTCATCAAGCGCAAGGACGAGGGCAAGTTGCGCCTGGTGCTGCTGGTGAACGAGATTGCGCGCCTGGTGTCGCAGGTGCTGACCGAGTACCACGGGCTGCCTAAGCGCCTGCAGGGCATCAACCCGCAGGCCGCGCAGGATATGCAGCAACAGCTGCAAGGCCTGGTGCACAAGCGCTTCCTGATCGAGAACGAGTTCACGCAGCTGTCGCACTTCCCGCGCTACCTGAAGGCGATGAATGTGCGGATCGAGAAGCTGCGCGCGGATTCGGCGCGCGACCAGAAGGCGATGGCGGAGTGGCATATCGCCGCACAGCCTTACCTGCGGGTTTCGCGCGACAAGTCGGCCGGCAAGAACACGGACCCGAAACTGGTCGAGTACCGCTGGATGCTGGAGGAACTGCGCGTTTCCCTCTTCGCGCAGGAGCTGCGCACGCCGATGCCGGTGTCCGTCAAGCGCCTGATGAAGGTGTGGGAGTCGATGCAGCGGTGACGCCGCTGGCGACGCAGCGGCGGATCAATGATCCGCCCTACGCGCCACGGACGGTTCGGCCCGGCTCCGCCGGGCTGTAGGGCGGATCATTGATCCGCCGTTCTACGCTCAGTAGTTACCCTTGTTCCCACCCAAGGTCCCGCCGCTGCTATTGCTGGTGCCGCTGCCGCTGTAGCTGCCCGACGAGCCGGACTGCATGGTGCTCGTGCCCGAGCCCATCACGCTGCCGGTGGAAGTCATATGGCCCGGCATATTCTGCTGGGTGCCATAGAAGTTATGCACCGCGGTGCCGAACTCGGGGCTGGCCATATCCGGCCAACGGTCCTTGTCGAAGCCTGGCGCGTTTTCCAGGCGTTCCTTGGTGCAGTCCAGGATGAAGCGCTTGTTCACGGTATCAAGCTGCAGCGCCTGCCATGGCACGGCAAACAGCTTGTTGCCCATGCCCAGCACGCCGCCGAAGGACAGCACGGCATAGGCGACCTGGCCGGTCTGCATGTCCAGCATGATTTCCTTGATGTCGCCCAGGTCTTCGTCCTGACGGTTGTAAACATCTTCGCCCATCAGCGTATCGGCGCCCATCAGGCGCGGGCCTGGGCCGTCGTTGTCGCTGCGGTCACGGTAGATGCCAAATGGATCGCGGTCTAGATAGCTCATTCTGATCTCCTGATGTGATGTCATGGAAGTCCGCTCCGGTGCGGAACGGGATGAGATTCAGAATAGCGCAATGACAAATTTCGCGTCCTTGCAGGGATTCAATAGTGTGCGGCTAGAATGGCTTTCTTCCTTTCGCAGCGGAACACTTCATGCGCTTCAGGCACGCTCTAATCGTCGGAAAATTCGCGCCTCTACATAGGGGACACCAGCAGCTGATCGAGTGTGCGCTGGCCGAGTCGGAGCGCGTGACGGTGCTGTGTTATGCAAACCCTGATTTCTGCGAAATGCCGAGTCCGGTCCGCGCAAACTGGATACGCGTCCTGTATCCGCGAGTGCGTGTCGAGACGCCAATCGAATCGCCACTCGACAGCGCTGAGGGCCCGGTGCCGCGCATCGCATGGTCGATCTCGCACGGATTGCGATGCCTGTTTCCGGCACGCAGATCCGCGCGGACGTGCACGCGCACCGCACCTGGATGGCGCCGCAAGTCTATCGCCACCTCGTCCGGCGCATCGCCTTCGTCGGCGGCGAATCGACCGGAACTACGCTTGGGAAGCGCCCCGTCCCTGCTGCGTTATGCGGACGAATGCCGCACGCGCTACCACCGCCACTATCTGTGTGGCGATGACATTCCCTTCGAGCAGGATGGCTGGCGTACCGATGCCGTCTGGCGTGCGCGCATCCAGCGCGAGGTGCGCGAAGACCTGCGCGTGCGCGGCATTCCGTATGTGGCGCTGCAGGGCACGCTGGAACAGCGCGCCGCGCGGGTGCTAGAGGAAGAAGGCGAGGGCGGCGACTGCGGTGGGCGGGAGGGCGCCTAGCAGCAGGCCGATGGCGCTGATGGAGGCGTCGCGGAAGCCGGCGCGCAGCAGGGAGGCGCCGGCGGGGTTTGGGGCGTTGGCGATCACGGTCAGGCCGCCGCCGGCCACGGCGCCCGCAACGAGCATGTATTGCGCCTGCGGCGTAATGCCGTCGATCAGCGAACCGAGATAGGTCAGCGCTGCATTATCGGTGACGGCGGTCAGGGCCAGCGCGCCAAAGAACAGCGCGACCGGTTCAAGACGCGACACGATAGGCTGCAGCCACCATTGCTGCATGCCGCCCAGCACGACCAGCCCTGCCAGGAAGAAGCCCACCAGCAAGGCCTCCTTCAGGATCAGCGGCGACTGGAAACGCGAGTAGGCCGTGGCGTAGCCGAGGAAGAACAGGAACACGCCCAGGAACAGCACGGGATGGTGGGCCAGCAGCACGACGGCAGCGAGGAAGGCCACGTGGATGGCGCTGACGAAAAGAGGGACGGGGGCGTCGGCGGCGACCGATGGCGCCGATGCGCCGTCCGCAATGCGGGAAGGCAGGTGAGGACGCAGCAGCGCGCAGATCACGCTGGCATTGATGGCCACGGCCAGCGCCGCCTTCCAGCCAAAGGTCGCGGCCATGAAGGCGCTGTCCCACTGCCAGGTGCCGGCCACCATCAGCACCGGCGGCGCGGCATAGGAAGTCAGCGTGCCGCCGATCGACACGTTGACGAACAGCACGCCCAGCGCGCCATACTTGAGCCATTCCGGCACCGGATCGCGGAACACCAGCGGCGCCAGCATCAGCGCGGCAATCGTCATCGCGGCCGGCTCGGTGATGAGCGAACCGGTCAGCGGCACGATGGACAGGCCGAGCCAGGCCAGCGCCACTTCCGCGCGCCCCGGCGCCAGACGCGCGAGCGCTTCCAGCAGCCGCCGCACAAACTCCAGCACGGGACGCGATGCCGCCACCACCATCACCACGAAGACGAACAGCGGTTCCGTGTACTGCTGGGTTTCCGCGTAGGCGATCGCATTCTGCGGACCCGCCACGAAAGCCATCACCACCACCAGCACGAAAGCCCAGAAGCCGAACACCACTTCCACCTCGCCCAGCAGGTGGAACAGCCCGTGGTGGCGCGGATAGCGGCGGGCCAGGATCTCAAAGGATTTGGCGCTGAAAGTGTGGAGCAGGGCGATGGCAAACAGGACGGCGCCGATGGTCTGCATAGTGTTCAGGAAATTATTTGCAATGTTGGCGATTTTATCAGCCCTTGCCAAAATGCCGTGTACGGAGTACTGTATATGCATACAGCACTCTTGCTCTCTGATTCCATGGCCCGCTCTGACCCGATCACAGCGCCGGAAGCCTTGCACCCGTCACTCTGGTTTGCATCGCAACTGGCGCGCAGCACCACCCGTTGCATCGACACCGGGTATGCGGCCCTGTCCGCCCAGTTGCCCGGCGGGGGCTGGCCAACCGGCAGCCTGGTCGAGCTGCTGCTGCAGCAAAGCGGCGTCGGCGAGATGCGCCTGCTGCATCCGGCGCTGGCGGAATTGAAACGTCCCATCGTCCTGCTGCAGCCGCCCCAGGTGCCGCAGGCGCTGGGCCTGTCCGCGCTGGGCGTGCAACCCTCGCAGCTGGTATGGGTGCGCAATACGGGCCGCACGGCCGATGGCCAGTGGGCGGCCGAACAGGCGCTGCGCAGCGGCTGTTGCGGCGCCGTGCTGCTGTGGGATCGCCACGTGCGCGGAGAATCGCTGCGCCGCCTGCACCTGGCGGCCCAGAGCAGCGACACGCTGTTCTGCATGATGCGTCCCATCCAGGAAGCGCAGGATGCTTCGCCCGCGCCGCTGCGGCTGGCGTTGCGCGGCGCGGCCGGCGGCGTGCAGATCGAATTTATCAAGCGGCGGGGGCCGCAGCGCGATGAGCCGCTGTTCCTGCCATTAACCCCTTCTACGTTGTTGCGACATGCGTCTGTGGATCGCCCTGCACCTGCCCCGGCTCCCGCTCGAGGTATTCTGCCCGCGGTGGTCGGATGACCAATGCAGCGTGGTGCTGGAGCAGGATGGCGTCATCGCCTTATCCGATCTGGCCCACGCCTGCGGGGTGCGGCCGGGCATGCGGCGCGGCGGCGTGATGATGATGGCGCCGGATGCGCTGCAGCACGAGCGCGCGCCGCTGAAGGAGGCGGAAGCCCTGCATGCGGTGGCGATGGCCATGCTGCAGTTCACGCCCCAGGTGGCGGAAGGAGAGGAAGCGTCCCTGCTGCTCGATATCGGCGCCAGCCTGCGCCTGTTCGGCGGCATCCGCAAGCTGTGCCGGCGCGTGCTGGACAGCCTGCACGCCCTCGGCTTCAGCGCCCACCTTGGCGTGGCGCCGACTGCGCGCGGCGCCTGGCTGCTGGCGCACAGCGGCGGCGGACGTTCTTTAAAAATCGGCTCATTGCAGCGCCGGCTGGAGCGCCTGCCAGCCGGGCTGCTGCCGCCCGTGCGTCCCTTCCTGCCCTGGCTGCAGGGCATAGGCTGCCACACGGTGGGCGACCTGTGCCGGCTGCCGCGTCCCGGCCTGAAGCGGCGCTGCGGCGCGGCCGTGCTGGAAATGCTGGACACGGCGCGCGGCCAGATGCCGGAAATGTTCGAGTGGATCGAGGCGCCGCCCACCTTCAGCGCGAAGCTGGAACTGTTCGGCCGCATCGAGAATGCGGACCTGTTGCTGGCCGGCGCCTGCCGCCTGCTGCAGCAGCTGACCGGCTGGCTGTGCGCGCGCCAGTTCGCCGTGGAAGGCGTGCGCCTGCTGCTGGAGCATGAGCGGGGGCGGCAAGCCTGTCCGCCCACGCCGATCGAAGTCACGCTGGCCGAACCGACCTGGCGCGATGAGCACCTGGTGCGCCTGCTGAAGGAGCGCCTGGGCAAGGTGGAGCTGGTGGCGCCGGTCATCGGCCTGCGCCTGGAAGCGCTGAAGGTGGAGCCGATGGCGCCGCTCAGCGATTCCCTGTTTCCCGAGCCGGGCGGCAGCAAGGAAGACCAGCAGCGCCTGTTCGAGCTGCTGGTGGCGCGCCTGGGGGCGGACAATGTACTGCAACCCTGTCCGCGCGCCGATTACCGGCCTGAATATGCCAACCAGTGGGTGCCGGTGCAACAGAAGCTGCGCGCGGCCGACGTGAAGGGCCAGATGCCGCCGCATCCCTTGCCGCGTCCCGTGTGGATCTTCCCCAAGCCGGTCGCGCTGCTGATGCGCGACCACCGGCCTTTCTACAATTCGCCGCTGCGCATGGTCACGCCCGGCGAGCGCATCGAGGGCGGCTGGTGGAACGATACGCAGACGCGCGATTATTTCATCGCCGAAGGGGACGACCATGCCCACTACTGGGTGTACCGCGAGCGTCTCGGCGCGGAGGAAGACCAGCGCTGGTACCTGCATGGTTTGTTCGGTTGAGCACGGGTTAAAATACGGCAAAAACCGAAGGGAGCATGTATGCGTGCTGAACGATTGGATTTCCCGGGCGCCAACGGCCAGAAACTGGCGGCCCGCCTCGATTCACCCGAAACTGCCATCAAGGCCTATGCCCTGTTCGCCCACTGCTTCACCTGCGGCAAGGACGTGTTTGCCGCCAGCCGGATCGCCCAGGCGTTGACCGACCATGGCATCGCCGTGCTGCGCTTCGATTTCACGGGCCTTGGCGCCAGCGAAGGCGAATTCGCCAACACCAATTTCTCGTCCAATATTGCCGACCTGCTGGCCGCCGCCGATTTCCTGCGCCAGGAATACCAGGCGCCGCGCATCCTGATCGGCCACAGCCTGGGCGGCGCGGCGACGCTGGCCGTGGCCGGCAACGTGCCGGAAGCGCAGGCCGTGGTGACGGTCGCCGCGCCCAGCGATCCGGGCCACGTCACCCACCTGTTCGGCGAGCAAATCGATTCGATCACGGCGCAAGGCGAAGCCGTGGTGCAACTGGCGGGCCGTCCCTTCCGCATCAAGCGCCAGTTCCTGGAGGACGTGGCCGAGCACAGCCTGCGCAGCAAGATCGGCGGGCTGCGCAAGGCGCTGCTGGTGATGCACGCGCCGGGCGATACCACGGTCGGCATCAATAATGCGCTGGATATCTTCAGCGCGGCCAAGCATCCGAAAAGCTATATCTCGCTGGACACGGCGGACCACCTCCTCAGCAAGCGCGAGGATGCGGTGTACGTGGCCAACCTGATTGCCGCCTGGAGCTCGCGCTACCTCGTTTAAGCCTAAGGCTTCCAGGCCATGCCGCGCTGTACGGCGGGGCGGTTGCCCACGCGCTTCAGCCATTCGCGCAGGGCCGGCTTTTGCGCCACCAGCTCGGCGACCGCCTGCGGCTGGTGCTCGACCATGGCCAGGGTCCAGGTATAGGTCGCGATGTCGGCAATGGTGTATTCTTCGCCCGCCAGGTAGGGGTTGCTGCCGAGGCCGCTGTCCAGCACCTTGAACAGGCGCTGGACTTCGGCGGTGAAGTGCTCCTTCGGCATGGCGTCGTCCTTTTTCGCAAAATAGCCGAGCTGGCCGGCCATCGGCCCGAGGCCGCCAATCTGCCAGTACAGCCATTGCAGCGCGCGATAGCGCGTATGCCCGCTGGGCGGCAGCAGCTTGCCGTAGCGCTCGGCCAGGTAGGTAAGGATGGCGCCGCTTTCGAACAGCGACAGGGAGCCGCCTTCGGCGCCGTCGTCGACCATGGCGGGAATCTTGTTATTCGGAGAAATGCCCAGGAATTCCGGGCGGAATTGCTCGCCCTCCTTGATGTTGACCGGCACCACCTGATAGGGGACTTCCAGTTCTTCCATCATGATGATGGGCTTGCGGCCGTTGGGAGTTGACCAGGTGAGCAGGGTGATCATATGCGCCTCCATGCAGTCATTTGCGGCCACTGTAGCCGGAGGCGGGGAAGGCGGGCGCACCGCAGCGCGCCCGGCCGGGGAGGGGGTTATTTCAGCGGGGACAGCAGGGTTTCCAGTCGGTCTTTCGTGCCCTCGATGCGTTCCAGGCGCGGATAGCGCAGGCCATCGAAGTACGCCAGCGAAATCGTGCGGTATTGCTGGCCGCGCTTGACCAGCAGTTCGAGCGGCTTCTTGCTGGTCTTCGCTTCCGTCACGGCATTGCGCAGCACATCGGCCTTGTAGGCGCGGCCATTCACGGCCAGCAGCGTGGTGCCCAGCGACAGGCCATTCTTGAAGCCCAGGCCGTCCCACACGATGTTTTCGATGCGGCCTTCGCTGCCCACATTGAAGCCCAGCGAGTACTGGAAGTCGGCCGATTTGTTGCGCTCTTCCACGCCCTTCAGGTACTCGGTCGGCTTGTCGGTGAACACCAGTTTCCAGCCGGAGCGGGTCAGGCCGTCCAGCGGCGCCGGAGCGAGTTCTTCCACGCGCGTGCGCAGGAAGCCGGCCCAGTCGTAGGGCTGGATGCTGTTCAGCGTCTTCACCACATCATCGAAGGTGTAGTGCCTGGCGGTGATCATGCCGTCGTTCACGCCGTAGAACTTGCGGGCGAAGTCATCCAGCGAGAGCTTGTCGCCGGACATTTCGCGCAGCTTGCTGTCCACGTCCAGCCAGATCAGCGAGCCTTCGTTGTAGTAGTCCTCGCTGCGCTGGTAGCTGTTCCAGCCTTGCGGACGGCGCGCATTGATGATCGGGTCATAGGTCGTGTCCTGCACGGTGCGCCAGGCGCGGCCCGGCTGCTGGCTGTAGCGCGCCGCGCTGGCGGCGAAGATGTCGCGCACGCTGGAGAGCTTCATCAGGCCGGAACGGGAGGCCAGCACATGGCCCCAGAACGTGGTCTGGCCTTCGTACACCCACAGCAGGTCGTTCTGCAGCGGGGTATTGAAATCCGGTACGTCCTGGCCGGCAGGACGGCGGAACTTGCCGTTCCAGGAATGGGTGAATTCATGCGGCAGCAGGCCGCGTGCGGACTCGGCCTTGTTCCAGTCAGTGAAGTAGTCGAGCTTCACGCCGTTCTCGCTGGACTGGTGGTGTTCGCGGCCCACGCCGCCGAACTCGTCGCTGAGCGCGAACAGAAAATCGTAGTGCTTGTAGTGCTGGGACTGGAACAGTTTGTAGGCCTGCTGGATCAGCTTGCGGTGCGGTTCCAGCTGTTCCGGCTTGGCTTCCACGGCCTCCTGCGTATCGGCGACCACATTCATGTGCACCGGCAGCTTGCCGCCCGGATCGAGGTCATAGCGCTTGAAGTAGCGGCCGGCGAACAGCGGCGAGTCGACGAAGGTTTCCAGGTCGGTGGTCTTGAACACCAGGTCGTCGCCCTTGCGCTCGGCCAGTTCCAGCGCGCTGCCGTATTGCCAGTCGTGCGGCACGGTGACCGTGGTCTGGATCGGGATGCGGCGCGTGTAGTAACCGGCCGGGTACATGGTCATCGCATGCCACTGGATGCCGAGGATGTCGGGCGTGATCGTGGTGCGGCCCTGGCTGGCTTCGGTCGGCGACAGGTACTGGTATTCGAGGTCGATGGTCTTCACGCCGGCCGGCACGTCCAGGTGGAAGGCGAACACATTGACGTTGTCGCGGTGCCAGGCGATCGGTTTGCCGTTGCCCGAAATCTTCAGGCCGGCGAACTGGTTGATCGGGCTGCTGGGGCCGTGGTTGGCGGGCACCCATTGAGGGTAGAGCAGGGTCATCTTGCCTGGCTTTACCGGAATGCTTTGCGTCACGCGGAAGATGTTCTGCGCCGTATTCGAAGCGTCCAGCTTCATCACGATGGTGCCGGGATAGTTCTGGTCGACAGGCGTTGGCAGGGGAGATCCGGCGGAGGCGCTGAAGGCGGCGCCCATCAGCAGTGACAGCAAAGCAAGTTTCATTTTCGTTCCGAGGGGAAAGTTCAAGCGCGCGAGTGTAGCACGCACCCCCAGGCCGATTGTTTCAGAACGTAACACCAACATTTTGCAAAAAGGCCTCTTGAAAACCTTTTTGGGCACTCCTATATCGGATTCAGCGGTTGCCCAGATGGGGACCGTTGAACATATCGCTTAACTTGAAAAGGATATTCATCATGCGTACTTTTGACCTGACTCCGCTGTACCGTTCTGCTATCGGTTTCGACCGCCTGGCCCAGCTGCTGAACGACTCCGCCCGTGGCGACGCCGCTCCCAGCTATCCTCCGTACAACATCGAACTGGTTTCCGAAGACCAGTACCGTATCGTGATGGCCCTGGCCGGCTTCGATCGTTCCGAAATCGACATCACCACCGAGCGCGATTCGCTGATCGTGGTGGGCCGCAAGCAGCGTGACGGCGTTGAGCGTACCTACCTGCACCGCGGCATCGCCGCCCGTGACTTCGAACAGCGCTTCCAGCTGGCGGACCATGTGAAGGTGACCGGCGCTTCCTTCAACAACGGCATGCTCACCATCGAACTGGTGCGCGAGGTGCCCGAAGCCCTGAAGCCCCGCAAGATCGCGATTGACGGCGCGTCCTCCAATGTGAGCGCGCTGGAACAGAAAGCGGCTTAACCGCTTCTGGCGTCACCGAGGAAGGCCGGCATTTGCCGGCCTTTTTTGCATTTCGATAACGCAAACACGGCGGATCAATGATCCGCCCTACGCAGCGCCACATCGCCAAGGTGTTCCCGCGGCACATTCGGCGTTCGATCCGTCGTGAGGCGTAGGGCGGATCATTGATCCGCCGTCTCTGTGCCGCCAGCGAAATAATTGTTAAGACGAGCCTAAGACTGCGGGGGCATATTGATGCCATCAACAGTTCTTTCTTGGGAGTCCAGAAAATGAGCAAAACCGTCACCACTTCAATGACCGTTAAACGGGTGGTTACGGCACTGGCCGCCGTTGGCGTGCTGGGTGCCGGCGCTGCCCTGGCAATTCAACAGAATCAGACCCCGGCCGCCCCTGCGGCCGTGGCGCAAGCAACGCCTGCGGTGCCTTCCAATGCCGCCGCAGGCGCCCCCGCTCCAACTCCGGCGCCGATGATCGCGCTGCCGGACTTCAGCGTGATCGCCCAGCGCAATGGCCCTGGCGTGGTCAATATCAGCACCACCGGCACCACCAAGGCTTCGTATCAGAGCCAGGGCCAGGCGCAGCGCGGCGAGCCGTTCGGCGATGATCCCTTCCTCGAATTCTTCCGCCGCTTCCAAGGCCCGCAAGGCGGCCGCGGCGGACGTGGCGGCGGCGACGTGCCGACCCATGGCGTGGGCTCCGGCTTCATTGTCAGCGCCGATGGCCTGATCCTGACCAACGCCCACGTAGTGCGCGATGCGCAGGAAGTGACGGTCAAGCTGACCGACCGCCGCGAGTTCCGCGCCAAGGTGCTGGGCTCCGACCCGAAAACCGACGTGGCCGTGATCAAGATCGACGCCAAGAACCTGCCTGTCGTCCCGCTGGGCCGCTCGACCGACGTGAAGGTCGGCGAATGGGTGCTGGCGATCGGCTCGCCGTTCGGCCTGGAGAACACGGTGACCGCCGGCGTGGTGAGTGCGAAGGGCCGCTCCATCGATGAGGGCAATGTGCCCTTCATCCAGACCGACGTGGCGATCAATCCCGGTAACTCGGGCGGTCCGCTGTTCAACACGCGCGGCGAGGTGGTGGGCATCAACTCGCAGATCTACAGCCAGAGCGGCGGCTACCAGGGCCTGTCGTTCGCGATCCCGATCGACGTCGCGACCAAGATCCGGGACCAGATCGTGAAGACCGGCAAGGTGGTGCATGCACGCCTCGGTGTGACGGTACAGGAAATCAACCAGGGCTTTGCCGATTCCTTCAACCTGGCGAGCCCGGAAGGCGCGCTGGTGTCGAACGTGGAGCGGGGCGGCCCGGCCGACCAGATCGGCCTGAAGCCGGGCGACGTGATCCGCGCGATGAATGGCCAGAAGATCGTGGCCTCGGCGGACCTGCCGGCCATGGTGTCGCTGGCGTCGCCTGGCGACAAGGTGACGCTGGAAGTGTGGCGCCAGGGTAAGAGCATCACGCTGGACGGCAAGCTGGGCAACGCCCGCGACCGCAATGTGGCGTCGGCCCAGGATGACGAGGGCCCGACGGCCAAGATGCGTCTCGGCCTGGCCCTGCGTCCGCTCGATCCGCTGGAAAAGCGCCAGGCTGGGCTGCCTTCCGGCCTGCTGATTGAGGATGCCGGCGGCGCCGCTGCCAGTGCCGGCGTGCAGCCGGGCGACGTGCTGCTGTCCGTCAACGGCCGCGCCGTCAATTCGATTGGCGATGTGAAGGATGTGGTGGGCAAGTCCTCGAAGTCGGTGGCCTTGCTCATCCAGCGCGGTGACGAACGCATCTTCATTCCGGTGCGCCTCGGATAAAATAGCGATGCACGCGCGGGCCACCGTACGCGATGTCGTACGGCCCGCCGCGCGGCAATTAGGACCGTGCGTCCGGGCCAGCGGCCCCGAACAATGAACCAACAACATAAGGACCCCAATGCGTCTCCTGCTAGTAGAAGATGACACCATGATCGGCGAAGTCGTGCTCGACCTGCTGAGGGCCGAGCACTATGCCGTGGACTGGGTCAAGGACGGCGCGATGGCGGATACCGCCCTGCAAACCCAGACCTACGACCTGGTCCTGCTCGACCTCGGCCTGCCGCGCAAGGATGGCCTGGAAGTGCTGCGCTCGATGCGCGCCCGGAAAGAGCTGACCCCCGTGCTGATCGCCACCGCGCGCGACGCCGTCGAGCAGCGCATTGCCGGCCTCGACGCCGGCGCCGACGACTACGTGCTGAAGCCCTACGACCTGGACGAGCTGCTGGCGCGCATCCGCGCCCTGTTGCGCCGCGCCGCCGGCCGCGCCGAGCCTGTGTTCGAGCACAAGGGCGTCACCATCAATCCCCAGACCCGCGAAGTGATGGCCAACGGCCAGCCGGTTAACCTGTCCGCCCGCGAATGGGCCGTGCTGGAAGCGCTGATTGCGCGCCCCGGCATCGTGCTGTCGCGCGCCCAGCTGGAAGAAAAGCTGTACAGCTGGAAGGATGAAGTCAACAGCAATGCCGTGGAAGTCTATATCCACGGCTTGCGCAAGAAGCTGGGCGCCGACCTGATCCAGAACGTGCGCGGCCTCGGCTACATGGTACCGAAAGCATGAGGGTAGTTCCGAAGGTCAACGTCTCGCACTCCCTGCGCGGCCGCCTGCTGTGGTTCCTGCTGGCCGCGATCACGATGGCGGCCGTGGCGCAGGCCATGATTGCCTACTCCAGCGCGCTGAAGGACGCCGACCTGATCTTCGATGAACACATGCAGCAGATGGCGATGTCGCTGCGCTCGCGCGCGCCGATTGCCAGCGCCACCAGCCCCGGCGGCACGGACGACGTGAACGACGATATGGTGGTGCAGGTGTGGACGCCGGACGGCATCCAGGTATTCCGCTCCATGTCCCGCACCGAGCTGCCGCAGCGCGCCGTGCTGGGCTTCTCGAACGTGCGCGTGAACGGCACGATTTACCGCGTTTTCTCCGTGCAGACCGCCGCCCAGACCGTGCAAATCGCGCAGGACATGCGCGTGCGCCAGCGCATGGCCGGCACCCTGGCCCTGCGCACCGTCGGCCCCATCGCGCTGATGGCGCCGGTGTTGATGCTGGTCGTATGGTGGGTGGTCAGCGGCTCGCTGGCGCCGGTGCAGCGCGTGCGGCGCCAGGTCGCTTCGCGCCAGGCGGACGATCTTTCGCCCGTATCTGAAGGCGACCTGCCCGATGAAGTGCGTCCGCTGGTGCAGGAGCTGAACCTGCTGTTCGGCCGCGTGCGCACCGCCTTCGAGGCGCAGCAGCATTTCGTGGCGGACGCGGCCCATGAACTGCGCACGCCGCTGGCGGCGCTCAAGCTGCAGGTGCTGAGCCTGGAGCGCGCAACCGACCAGCATGCCCGCTCCGTCGCCATCGGCCGCCTGACCGCCGGCATCGAGCGTGCTTCGCGCCTGATCGAGCAGTTGCTGGTGCTGGCGCGGCAGGAAGCGGCGGACGTCAAGCTGGAGCCGGTCAATCTGACCGAACTGGCCAAGCGCACGCTGGGCGACCTGGCCGGTGCGGCCGCGTCACGCGAGATCGACCTCGGCCTGCAGCATGCGGACGAAGTCAGCCTGAAAGGCCAGGGCGATGCGCTGCTGATCCTGCTGCGCAACCTGGTCGACAACGCGATCAAATACACGCCGGCCGGCGGCACGGTCGATCTGTCCGTGTTGAGCACGGATAAAGGTCCGGCCCTCGTCGTCGAAGACAGCGGACCCGGCATCCCGCCCGAGGAACGCGAGCGCGTGTTCAGCCGCTTCTACCGCGTCCCGGGCACGGAAGCAGGCGGCAGCGGCCTTGGCCTGGCCATCATTAAGGCCATCACGGAACGCCACGGCGCCACGCTGGCGCTGGACCAGTCGGAACGGCTTGGCGGCCTCAAGGTGACGGTAACCTTTCCCGCAAGCTAGAATGTCATTTTCGACATTCTGGAGCGGGGCATGAAGAAAATCGGATTTTCGGGAACGCTGGACCCGATCACCAACGGCCATATGTGGGTGATCGGCGAAGCGCGTTCGATTGCGGAAGAAGTGGTGGTCTTCCTGTCCGAGAATTCGAGCAAGGCGCCCAAGTTCTCGGCCGAGGAGCGCAAGTCCATCGTGCTGGAAAGCTGCGCCGAGCGTGGCTGGGACAATGTGCAGGTGCAGATCGTCAAGAGCGAATACACGGCGCGCGTGGCCAAGCGCAATGGCGTGGACTACCTGATCCGCGGCATCCGCAGCACGGCCGATTTCGATTACGAGAACCTGATCCAGCAAACCAATGTGGAAGTGATCGGCGGCGCCAAGACGCTGTTCGTGATGCCGCCGCGCGACCTGGGTTCCGTGAGTTCGAGCTTCGTCAAGGCGCTGGAAGGCCCCGTCGGCTGGAACTGGACGATGAAGAAGTTCGTCCCCGGCCCGGCCTACACGGCCTGGATCGTGGCCTGGCTGCGCAAGGAGTGGGACGCCCTGTGGCGCAACGTGGCGCAGGATGCGGCCGCGATCGCCAATATCAATCACTGGTTCGAGCACCTGACCGGGCCGTCGGCCTACGGCGGCCCGGACCGCAGCTATCACAACCTGGATCACCTGGTGCACGGCATGGCGGAAATCCGCGCCTGGGCGGCCAATACCCGTCCGGCCAAGCGCGACGCCGATATCGTGAAGGCGGCGTTCTGGTTCCATGATGCGGTCTATGCCCACGACAAGGCGGGCCTGTCGAACGAGGAGGCCAGCGCGCGCATGTGGCTGTGCAGCGGGCTGGAGCCGGATGCGGGGCGGGCGGAGGAGGTGGCGGCCCTGATCCGCGCCACTGATCACTTCCAGGGCGCGTCGATTGCGCATCCGCTCAAGGATACGATGCTGAGCGTGGATCTGGCGATTCTCGGCCAGGAAGAGGAAGTGTACCGCGCCTACTCACGCGGTATCCGCGCGGAGTATGCGCATGTGCCGGATGCCGTGTATAACGCGGAGCGCAGCAAGATCCTGACGCATTTGCGCAATAAGGCGGAGGCGGGGGTGTTGTTTGCCGATCCGTATTTCACGGCCAATTACACCGGCCTCGCCATTTCGAACATGTCGGAAGAATTGGCGTCCCTGGCGTAGCACGCACGGCGGATCAATGATCCGCCCTACGCGCCGTCGGTAAATTGTGGGCCGAAGGGCTGTAGGGCGGATCATTGATCCGCCGTGACTGGCACGCGGCTCGAATAACGCGCACGCGAAGCCGAAAGAAAATCGCCCCGCGGCTGCGGGGCGTTGAGAGCCGGAGCGCAGCGTGGCTTAGAAGCGCACGTGCAAACGTCCGAAGTAGGAGGCGCCGTTCAGGCCGAACTGCACGGACTCGTACTTGAAGCCGTTGTCGGTTTCGTTCGGGTCCTGCGCAGTCGGATGCACGTTGAAGATGTTGGTGCCGCCGAAGGTGAACTTGATGTTCTTGTTGATGGTGTAGGTGAAGCTCAGGTCAGCCGAGGTCTTCGCTTCGTAATGCTGGTTCGGCACGCCGGCGGCGGTGCCGCTGAAGGTGCCCAGGGTTTGCGGACCGAAGTGGATGATCTTGAAGTCCGTTTCCCAGGCGCCGGTCACGTAGTCGAAGCCCAGCGTGGCCTTGCGGCGCGGGCCGCCCTGCTCGATGAACAGGCGCTCGCGTTCG
>DASWYX010000226.1:0-7800 GCA_036404755.1 Pseudoduganella sp. | reverse complement strand
GTACGCAGCAGTGGACGACAATGTCGAGTATTATCTGGCTCCAGTCTTCCGCCACGATGGCGGGCTGAAGATCCGCTGGCGCTACGACTCGATCCTGAAAGGGCTGGCGGCGCGCCCGGACCTGAGCAGCCCGGAGCTGGTGGATGCGATCGAACTGGTGAACGACATCGTCGAACGCCAGGCGCCGCGCTTCCACCGCCATCTGCCGGACGACACGCTGCTCTGGGCCGATAACCACCACACCCTGCATGGCCGTGCTATATATACGGACCCGGGCCGGCACCTGATCCGCATCCGTATTTCGAACACGCCGAACGCGCGCCGCATAGGACCGTCCGGCATTTCGGCAGACTGAGTCTATGCTTGCTTCAATCATTCCCGTCTTCCTGGTCATCATGCTGGGCGTGGCCATCCGCCAGTTCCGCTGGCTGCCGGACGAGTTCTTCCCCTCGGTGGAGAAGTTCTCCTACTTCATCGCCTTCCCTGCCCTGCTCTTCACGGGAACGGCGCGCCTGAAGTTCGAGGGCCGCATGGTGGGCGAGCTGGCCATGGCCACGCTGCTGCCCACCTTCATCGTAGTGGGCGTGGCCCTGCTTGCGCTGCTGTTCTGGCGCGGGCTGCCCGATGCCAGCCGCTCCTCCGTGGTCCAGGGCGCGATGCGGCCGAACAGCTATTTCGGCATCGCCGTCTCCACGCTGTTCTTCCCCCCGCAGACAGCGTCGCTCGTGATGCTGGCCCTGGCGCTTTGCCTGCCGGTGGTGAATATGCTGTCCATCCTGGCGCTGGCCTGGTGGGGCGGCAGCAAGGCGGACCTGGGAAAAGTGGCGAAGATGCTGGGCAAGAATCCCATCATCCTTTCCACGCTGGCGGGAATGATTGCAAGCTTGTCCGGGCTGGCCCTGTCGGCGCCGCTGACGAATACCCTCGATATCCTCGGCAAGTCGGCCCTGGCCCTCGGCCTGGTGTGCGTGGGCAGCGGCCTGGAGTTCTCGCGCAACGGATTGCGCCCGGTGGCGCTGGGCCTTACATCCGCGCTCAAGCTGCTGCTGATGCCGCTGATCGCCGCGTGGGTCTGCCTGGCCTTCGGCGTTTCCCCGGCCGTCACGCCGGCGGCCTGCTTCTACTGCGCCCTGCCCACCGCGCCCAACGCCTACATCATGGCGCGCCAGATGGGCGGCGATGCCCGGCTGATGGCGTCCCTGATCACGCTGCAAACCCTGCTGGCGGCGATCACCGTCCCCGCCAGCAAGGACTTCGTGACGCTTATGGGCGGCTGACCTTCACGTTGAAGTCGTCCACGTCCAGGTACCCGCGCGCCGCGCCGCTGCCGGCGCTGAACAATCCCATGCGCGCACCGACCCAGCGGCCCACGGAAGCGATGAAAGGCGCGCCAACCGGCGTATAGCGCTTGCCGTCAACGCTGTACGAGAATTGCGTGCGCGCGCCCTCTTCCACCTGCATGCGCAGGCTCACGCCGGCCGCCGCCAGCGGCGCGCTGGCCACCGTGTTTTCCGTGCAGCCAGCCATCGCGCCGAGGCAGGTCACCAGCACTACTTTGCTGGCGCCGTCCGCACGGCGCACGCCCAGCCACGCGTAATCCGTGCCGTACATGACGAGGCCAGCGCTGTCGCCATCGGCCAGGCCACGCAGGTCCAGCTTCGCGGTCGTGGTAAAGCGCTCGGCGGACACCTTCTGCAGCAGGATCGAAGGCAGATTCCACAGGTTTTCCAGCGGCTGGCTGTTCAGGCGCAGGAAGCCCTTGCGCGCGCTGAGCGAATACCATTCCGGCTTCCAGTTGGCGTTCCACTGCCATTGCAGGCCGAGTCTCGGCTGCGAGAAGTCGTCGCTGGACGCCGGCTCCACGCCCGACATCACGCCAGCCAGCGGCTGCTCGTAACGCGCCACGGGCTGGCCGGTGACATTGCCCGGATTCGCTTCGCCGATCACAGGCCAGTCGTCCTGCCAGCGCATGGGCTGAAGGTGCACGATGCGACCATAGGCGCCCTTGTGCTGGAAATGATAGAACCAGTCCTTGCCGTCCGCCGCCTGCACCCACGCTCCCTGGTGCGGGCCATTGGTATTGCTGCTGCCCTGGGCCATCACGATGCGCGCCTCATACGGGCCTTCGATGCTGCGCGAGCGGAACACGGACTGCCAGCCGTGTTCCACGCCGCCCACCGGAGCGAACACATAGTAATAGCCGCGCGCCTTGTACAGCTTGGGGCCTTCCAGCGTGTGATAGGTGGGATATTTGCTGCCGTCGACGACGATCTTACCCTCGTCCAGCAGGCGCGTCGCATCGGGTGACATCTTGCGCAGCCGCAGCACGTTGTTGATGCCGGCGCGGCTCATCGCATAGGCATACATCAGGTAAGCCTGGCCATCGTCGTCCCACAGCGGCGTGGGATCGATCAGGCCCTTGCCGGCGGCCAGCAGCTGCGGCGTACTCCAGGGGCCGCGGAAGTCCGTGGCCGTGGTCACGTAGATACCCTGGTCGGGGTCCGGGTAGAAGATCCAGAATTTGCCGTCATGGTGGCGCAGGGTTGGCGCCCACACGCCCTTGCCGTGCTGCGGACGCTCAAACATTTCCTGCGGCACCAGCTGCGGCAAAGCATGGCCCACCAGCTCCCAATGGACCATGTCGCGCGATTCCAGCAGCGGCAGACCGGGGGCGCTGTTGAAGCTGGACGCGGTCATGTAATAGGTCTGGCCGACGCGGATCGCATCCGGGTCGGAATAATCGGCGTGCAGGATGGGGTTGCGGTATTCGGCCGCGCCGGCTGCGGTGCTTGTCGCCGCCAGCGCCAGGGCGAGTACGAGTGCGCTCAGTGCGCGCTTCATTCAGTTTCCCTGATGGTAAAGCTGTAGCTCGCCGGCTGCAGCTTGATGCGGTACTTCGCGTGCGCACGGCCATCCAGGCTCCAGCCGGTGTCGCCGCCTACGCCCGTCTGCGCCAGGTCGACCAGCAGCGTGCCGTCGCCGTGCGGCGCGATCTCGCTGCCCTTCCAGGCGCCGCGCGGACGCAGGTACAGGTCTTCATACGGGAAAGCGAGCGCGTTCACGGCCAGCGGCTTTGCGCCTGTTACTTTCACGCCCGCGCCGGAGCCGGACAGCGATACCCAGCGCACATCGGTCTTGTTGCCGCTTTCCTGCGGACGCATATAGCCGTGGTACTGGTCCTTCACGCTGCCGTTGTAGAGGCCAAGCGCCGCACCGGTCAGGCGGTCGGCGTAGGATTCCTGCGGGCCGCGGCCGTACCAGGTCAGCTTGTCCAGCGAGGGATCGCTGTCGAAGCGCAGGCCGAGGCGCAGCGGGTCGGGCAGATCGTCGCGCAGCGGCGTGAAGGTGGCGTTCACCTGCACCGCGCCATCCTTCGCCATGCGGTAGGTGGTTTCCCAGTGCGCGGCGCCGGCGCCAAAGCTGTACAGCACGCGCACCGAGTCATTGCCGACATCGAGCGCACGCAGATTGCGGTTGGCCGTAAACTGCTGCCACACCTTGTGCGACTTGTCGACGCCCGTACCTTCATCGTTATCGGTCAGGCCGCGCCAGAAGTTCGGCGTGCCGCCTTTCAGCAGGGTCTTGCCCTTGGCCGTGTAGCGCACCAGGCCAGTACTGGCGTCGATCGCCAGCACGGCGCCACCTGCCTGCAGCCGCACTTCGCCACCCTCGCGCACCGGGCGCACCAGCCCCGTGCCGCCGGTGCCGGCCGGTGCAGCCCGATTGGCGGGCGACGCCAGCACGAACTGCGTCCAGCCCAGCACCGTCCCTTGCGGAACGCCCCTGGTCGCGCCCTCCTTCGCCCTGGCGCGCAGGGTCAGCACCAGCTCTCCGCCCTGCGCGGCAACTGCCGGCAGCTTGAACGCAACAGGCGCGGACTGGCCGGCCGCCGCCTGCACGCCGCCCAGCGCGCCTTTGGCGACGGCAACGCCATCGCGCGCCACCGACCAGTCGAACTCCAGTCCGGACAAGTCGCGGAAATCATAGCGGTTGACCACGCGCAGCGAACCGCGCACCGGGTCGCCTTCGAACACGACAGGCGAATAGACCTTCTGCAGCTCGTAATACTCCGGGTCCGGCGTGCGGTCGGCCTGCACCACGCCATCGCCGACCACGCTGTTGTCCCCATGGTCCGGATTCAGGTCAAAGCCGGAAGCCCAGTATTTGCGGCCCTCCGCGTCGACGGCGGAAACGCCCTGGTCCACCCAGTCCCACACGAAACCACCCTGCAGCTTGCGGTGAGCGCGGATGGTCTGCCAGTAGTCCTCGAAATTGCCCAGCGAGTTGCCCATCGCGTGAGCGTATTCGCACTGGATCATCGGCTGCCGGTAGCGCGAGTCCTGCGCGTAGTCGGCCATCTTCTCGATATCGTCATACATCGGCGCGTAGATATCGACATAGGAATTCGGCAGGTGCTCCTCGCCGATCGTGCCGTGCCCAAGGTAGCTGACCAGGCGCGTCGGGTCGTTCTGGCGTATCCAGTTCGCCGCGTTCTCGAAATTCGGGCCTGTGCCAGCTTCGTTCCCCAGCGACCAGAAGATGATGGAGGGGTGGTTGCGGTCGCGCTGCACCATGCGCGATACGCGGTCCAGGTGGGCGGCGCGCCAGTGCGCCTTGTAGCCCAGCTGGATCTGTTCGCGTTTCGCCGGCTCCGCATCGCCTTTCTGCATGTATTCGTGGGACTCGATATTGGCCTCATCCATGATGTAGAGGCCATACTCGTCCGCCAGGTCGTACCAGCGCGGATCGTTCGGATAGTGCGAGGTGCGCACGGCGTTGATGTTCGCCTGCTTCATCAACTCCACATCCTTGCGCATCGATTCCATGGTCAGCGTGCGGAAGGTCACCGGATCGTGCTCATGGCGGTTCATCCCCTTGATCATCACGCGCTTGCCGTTCACGCGCAACTCGCCATCCGCGATTTCGACGGTGCGGAAGCCGATGCGTTTCGACGTGGCGGAAATAAGCTTGCCGTCCGCCCCGCGGTACTCCAGCACCAGGCGGTAGAGGTTCGGCGTTTCGGCGGACCAGGGCTTCACATTCCGGATCACGCCCTGCAGCGCGGCACTGGAACCGGCTACCGGCGCGCGCGTGGCCAGCACGGCGCGGTCGCCGTCGTACACGGTGGCGACGACCTCGCCGGCTGCGGCCTGGCCGGCGAAGTCGGCGTGCAGCGAGAACTGGCCGTCGCGGTAGGTAGCCTTGTCCAGCAGTGCGTTCACGGTAAAGTCGCGCAGGTGCGCCCTCGGTTCTGCATACACATACACGCTGCGCTCGATGCCGGACAGGCGCCAGAAGTCCTGGTCTTCGAGGTACGAGCCGTCCGCCCAGCGATATACTTCGATCGCGATCGTATTGCGGCCCGGGCGGACGTAGCGCGTGAGGTCGAATTCGGAAGGCAGCTTGGAGTCCTCGGAATAGCCGACCTTCTCGCCGTTCACCCAGATGTAGTAGGCCGCGCCGGCTGCACCGATGTGCAGGAAGACGTCGCGGCCATCCCATTCCGCCGGGATCTCGAAATCGCGGCGGTAGGAGCCGACTTCGTTCGTTTCGTGCGGGATGAAGGGTTCATTGGCCGGGAAAGGGTATTTGATATTGGTGAAGATCGGCTTGCCGAAGCCCTGGGCCTGGATCATGCCCGGAACCTGGATGGTCTTCCAGGTGCTGACGTCGAAACCAGGCTTATAAAAGTCGCGCGGGCGAGCGTCGACGCCGGGCGAATAGGCGAAGGACCAGGCGCCATCGAGCGAGCGGTAATACCGGGATGCCGACATTTCGCCGGCAACGGCCTTGTCCACGCTTTCGAAATTGAAGAAGGTGGTCTTCATCGGCAAGCGGTTGACGGCCACCACTTCCGGCTGTTCCCACTCGGGCGTTTGCGCCGCGCTATGAGCGCAGCAAAGCATGGCCGCGAGGGCGAGCGGCGCAAGGCTGAAGCGAATATTCACTGACAGATCTCCTCCATTGTTGTTATCAGGCTATGCTAGGTGAACTGACAACAAGGAGTTATCAAAAAAAAGACCGGACCCATATCGATTCGACATAGGTCCGGCGAAGTGGGAGAGGTTTTACTTGCCGCCGAACTTGTAGCGCAGGCCGATGCTGAAGGTGCGGCCGTTCCCGAAGTGCTGGCGTTCCAGGCCGGTTTCATACGTATCAGGCTCGCCGACGAAACGGTTCAGGGCTTTGTCCGTCAGGTTGGAACCATTGAAGGACAGGGTCAGGTTGGGCGCGATCTCGTAATTGAGCGAAGCGTCCAGGATGCCGTAGGAGCCGATATAGCGGCCATCGATCGGGCTTGGCGCCACGCCGAACAGGATGGCCGGCGAACGCCAGGTGTAAACCACACGGGCCGACAGCTTGTTATCGTCATACATGCCGGAGATGCTGAAGTTGTTCTTCGACTGGAACGGCTGCGGCGTATCGACGATGCGCGGTGCGGCGGCGGTGCCGAAGTTGACCGGGTTCGAAGTCTTCACATAGGTGTAGGAACCGGACAGGCCGAAGTTGTTCAGCATGCCGTAGCTGGAGTCGAAGAAGTACTGGCCGGACAGTTCCACGCCGCGCGCATACCCCTTCTCGGCGTTGACCGACCTGGAAACCTGCCACTGGCCGTTCGAGCAGCTGTTCGACTGGCCGCCGGTATAAACCACCGGCAAGGTCTGGCACTCGACGATGGCGTTGAAGAAGCCATTGATCTCCTTGTCGAAGACCGCTGCCGCCACGTAGTTGGTCGGGCTGAAGTAGCGTTCCAGCGAGATGTCGAAGCTGTTTGCCGTCAGCGGCCGCAGGTCAGGGTTGCCGACAGTTGCGGTGCCCGCGGTCACATTGGCCGTAATACTCGGGTTCAGGTCACCCAGGGCGGCGCGGGTCAGGCTCTTGCCGTAGCCGAAGCGGGCCAGGAAGTCCTTGGTGATGTCATAGGTGACGTTGGCCGATGGCAGCACATTGTTGTACGAAGTGTCGCGGACGTTGTCGACCACCGCGCCGGCCGCTGCACCCGGGCGCAGGTCGGCAATCTTCGCGATGGCGCGGCCCTCGGTGCGTACCACACGCACGCCGACATTACCCTTCAGGCGGTCATCCATCGCGGAGAACTCGCCCATGCCATAAACCGCAGTCGTGTTCTCGCGGATGAAACGGCGCGCGCCCAGGTTCTCGAGGTAGGCGCCTTGCGCCAGGATTCCCGCATTGGGGAAGTTATTTTTCACCTGGTCGCCCAGCAGCGCATCCGGCTGGTACACCACATAGCCGCCAGAATAGCCGGCATCGCCCCGCAGGAAGTTGGTCGGGGCCAGCTCCCACAGACTGGTGCTGCCAACCTTGATGCCGTTGGCGCGCGTGATGGCTACCAGGCCCTTGCCGTCGGTGGTCAGCGGCCTGCCGGTGAAGTTCACATTGGTGTACAGGCTTTGCTGGTGAGCGTAGCGGGTACCGAACTTGATCTTGTTGAACAGGCCATCCATGCTGTAGGCGCCGCTGAAAGCCGCCGCATAACCCTTGTCGTCCCAGGTCTGGTTGGTGCCGTTGTTGTAGTCGCGGAACACGAAGTTGTTCGGATCGCTCAGGCTTGGACCGGTAAAGGTCAGCTGGTGCGGCGCGCCGTCGACCAGGCGGTTGGTGGACCAGGTCAGGCCCGGCGCGGAATCCATGTTGACGGAGCGGTTGTCCTGGGTCTGGTCGGACTTGATGTACGAGAGGTCCAGCTTCATCGACAGCTCGGAGGTCGGGCTCCACTCGGCGCCGCCCGCACCAACCCAGGTGGTGTAAGGACGGTGCTCATCGCCGCCCACCGTGCTG
>DASWYX010000225.1:0-5757 GCA_036404755.1 Pseudoduganella sp. | reverse complement strand
TAGCCGCGTACGATCAGGCGCTTGCTGCTGTCCTTCGGCACGGCGGTCTTTTCGTCGTAGCCGCCCATGATCGGCGTGCCTTCCATTTCCACGCTCCAGTCGACAGGCACCTTGATGGTGATGCCGCCGCACAGGGCAAAGGTGGTGATGACGGCTTCGCCCGCGATGTTCGCATCGCGCAAGTCCAGGTCGCAGCCGCCGAACATCGCGGTAATCTCGGCGGCGCGGAAGTTCTGGCTGGTCACGCGGCGCTTGAAGCCGCCGAGGATGGCCGTCAGGTTCAGCGAGCCGTCGCCATCGTCGCCGGTGATCACGCCTTCGCCGCCGGGCGTGGCCGGCTTGCGGGTGGACTTGAAGACGACCATCAGGCCGGCCGCGATGATCAGCAGCGGCGCCACCACGCGCCAGCTCAGGTAAAACCAGCCGAAGCCCTGCAGCATGAAGACGGTGCCGACCAGCAGCAGGATGCCGCCGACAATGGAGCCGCGCTCCGAGTTCGCCTGCGAGATCTTCAGCAGTCCCGCCACGATCAGGATCACGGGCCAGAACTGCAGGTTGTAATCGATATCGATCCAGCCCAGGTTATCGAGCAGGAAGACAAAGCCCATGAAAATCACGGCAAAGCCGATGACCATCTGCGCAGCCGTGCTGCGTTGGCGCTGAGACCTCATTTACATCTCCTTCTTGTTGTCGAAGTATTTAATCACAAGCGGCTGCACGACCAGGCTCACGCCGGCCATGATGACGAGGAAGGGCCAGCTGTTGCGGAAGCTCAGTCCCCACATATGCTCGAAGGAGACGTAGAACCACAAGGCGAAGGAAATTTCGAACACGCCGTCCATGAAGCGCTTGCCGGTGGTCGGCGGGATCATGTTGTTGATGCCGAAAGCGATCACGACGAAGGGCCAGTAGCGCCAGAACTGGCTCAGCTCGACCCAGTCGTTGTGCCCCATCAGGATCGCCACGCCCACGCAGATGATCAGGATGCCCCAGATCATCTGGCGGCGCATGTCTTGTGATTCCTTGCTCATTGCTGCCTCCCCGTTGATGTCATGGCGCTAATGTAACGTGACGGGCGGCGGGAGAAAACGGCTTTTCGGCGAATGGCGGGCAGGTGCCGGTGAATGACGCGGATTTCAGCGAACGGCGAAAAAAAGCCCGCTGATGGCGGCAGCGGGCTTTCATACTGGCGGGTGATGCGGGGGTACGCGCTAGGACCTGCCTGACTCCATCTTCTGGTCAAACATCATCAGGCCCCAGCCGAGTTGTCGGCGGATTTCTTCCGGGGTCGGAGGCGGTTTGACTTCCTGCGAGCGGCGTTCGAGGTATTCGCGCACTACGTACTTGGATGGATGATTAGCCTGAGTCATGATGGCCTCCAATATTTGTGTTGGTTATTAGCCTGAATTTATCTACGCCTGAATTCTGGTGCCGGTACTTCGGGCGACCGGCTTGCCCAGGATGAGCGTCATGCCTTCGTTCTTTATTCGAATCGCATTCGCATCGATCACGGTTCCATCTTAGTTTTTGGGGCGGCAAACTACCGTGCGCCTTCGAACATAGAGGCTGCCGGTACGGCTCGCGCTTGCGTAGGTGCGCGCCTACAGTTTCTGCTGGAGGAAATCGAGGAAGCAGCTGATACGCTGCGCCAGCTGCGTGTTGCGGTAGTAGACGGCGTGAATCTGTTGCCGGAAACCCGTATGGAAGGGTTCAAGTACCTTGACCAGGCGCCCTGCCGCAATGTCGTCCCGCGTCATGAAATCGGCCAGGCAGACAATGCCCTGCCCTGCGATCGCCAGCTGGCGCAAGGTTTCGCCGCTGGAGGCGGACAAGGCCGGCGCGATCGTCAGCGCATTGCCTTCGCTATGGCGCAGCGGCCATTGATTGCCCAGCTCATAGCCCGAGAAGCCAAGCAGCGCATGCTGCGCCAGGTCTTCCGGCGTTTGCGGCACGCCGCGCTGGGCCAGGTAGGCCGGGCTGGCGAGCACATGCAGGGGACTGGAACTCAGCGCCCGCGCATGCAGCGTCGAATCGCTCAGCGTGCCGATGCGGATGGCAATATCGGTGCGGTGCTCGATCAGGTCGGCGATGCGGTCGTTGCTGGTGAGCTCGAGCCGGATTTCCGGATACAGCTTGCGGAACTCGGCGACGTGCGGCACCACACAGTGCAGCATGAAGGGCGAGGCCGCATCCACGCTGAGGCGGCCGGCCGGCTGCTGGCGCCGCATGCGTATCGTTTCCTCGGCTTCCTCCATCGCCGCGAGGATCGAGCGCGCCCTGGCAAGAAAGAGCTGGCCCTCTTCGGTCAGCTCCATGCGCCGCGTGGTGCGCGTGAGCAGCGAAGTCTGTAATTTTTCCTCCAGCCGCGCCAGCGCACGGCTGACGCCGGAGCTGGTCTGGCCCAGGTGCACGGCAGCCGCGCTCAGCGATCCGCTGTCGATCACGGTGACGAAAGTTTTCAGCTCATCGGAATGAATGTCCATGACCGGATTATACGGACTCGGCCGCACGGAAAAATTCTTTCCTTGACCTTTGCCTTAATTTGAACATGCCCCGGAAAGCGGGCGTCCTTATGTCCGCAGGCGTACATACACACTTCATTAATGAATTATTTTTTAGGCACTGTGCGATATATTTGCAGCGTTAGCAGAAGGGAAAGGTTGATATTTTCTATAGGCCATAGAAAGTAATAATCTGCAACATCCCCTCCGCCGACAGTTTGCATCAAACGCTACTACGTAACACAACAACACGATTTTCAAGGGGTATTAACATGAAGAAAGCGTTATTTAGCAAGGTAGCAGGTACTCTCCTGTGCACTGCCGGATTGCTCGCTGCAGCTGGTGCCAGCGCACAAACCACGTTGACCTTCGATGCTGCGGGTAACACCACTTTCGGTGCCCTGCACGCTACGCCAGGCGACTTTATCGACACCTATCTGTTCTCCGTCGATACGAACGCCAGCTATGCCAGCGGTACCGCTGTCGTGGGCAAAACGTGGATTGACTCTGCGCGTCTGGCAAACTACGGCATCACCGACATCACCTTCTTCAAGGTGAATGCGGACAGCTCGCATACCGACCTGGGCACGAACTTCTCGACCTCGGCCGGCATTGAGTTCTATCCGCTGGACGCCCTGATGACCGGTAACTATGGCTTCACCGTGACCGGCTCCACCGCCATCGCTGGCGTGGGCGGCTCCTATGCCGGTAACCTGAACCTGGCTGCTCCGGTTCCGGAACCTGCAACCTACGCGATGCTGCTGGTGGGCGTTGGCCTGCTGGGCTTCACCGCCCGCCGCAAGTCCAACGACAAGCTCGGCTAAGCCGCAACCACTCTCCAAGTGGAAACCCGCTGCGGCGGGTTTTTTTTCAGGCGAAGCGCAGCACTTCCGCCAGTTCCGTCTGGAAGATGAGCCGCTCCTTGCCTGTCAACAAAAGGAAGTGTTTGCCGGTACAGCGCGCCAGCAGGGTCATGCCGACTTGTTCGGCGACCATATGCCCCATTTGCGTCGTTCCTGAACGGGATAACAGGAAGGGGATGCCCATCTGCGCGCCCTTGATGACCATTTCAGAGGTCAGGCGGCCCGTGGTGTAGAACACCTTGTTGCCGCCTTCCATCCCTTCCAGCCACATCATGCCGGCGATCGCGTCCACCGCATTGTGCCGCCCCACGTCTTCCACGAACCACAGCAACTCGCCTTCCGCATTGAACAGCGCGCAGCCGTGCACGGAACCGGCCTGCTTGTAGATCGACTGCTGGGTGCGAATGGTATCGACGATGCGGTACAGCGTGCCCTGCGCCAGGCGCGCCTCCGGCGGCAGTTGGATTTTCTCGATCTCGTCCATCAGCCCGCCGAATACGGAGCCCTGGCCGCAACCGGTCGTAACCACCTTCTTCGAGGTACGCGCCTCCACGTCCGCGATGCCATGGCGCGTTTTGACGGCCACGGCGCTCACGTCCCAGTCCACGGTAATGGAGACGATATCCTCCAGCGCGCTCACCAGCCGCTGGTTGCGCAGGTAGCCCAGCGTCAGCAGTTCCGGCGCGCCGCCCAGCGTCATCAGCGTGACCAGTTCGCGCTTGTCGACGTACACCGTCAGCGGCCGTTCGGCCGGAATCGGGATCAGGGAGCTGCGCCCTTTCTCATCCAGCACCTCCACCTCGCGGGTCAGCGGGGCGCTGGCATTGGTCATGGTCGGGCGGTATGGCATGGTCATTTCTTTTGTGGTGGCGGTTGCTTGGCGCCCGCTTCCGGCACCGGCTTGGAATCCGCCAGGCCTACTTCGTGCGCGGCGGAGACCTGGGCCGAATACGGTCCGGGGTCCTGGCAGGCCGGCACGGTCACTGTCGGCTTGGCTGCGGCGGCGCCCTTGTGCTTGAAGTAATAGGAAGCGACACGGTCCTGCGCCAGGCAGAGTTTATAGGCCGAGACCTTGTCCGTCCAGGCCAGCTTGTCCTTGGCGGCGGCCGCCGCCGCTTTCTGCTCCTCGGTTGGCGCAGGCAGCTTGGCTTGCGCCGCCGGAGCCAGTGCCGAGAGTCCCGCCAGCGCCAGCGCGGCGCCCAGTGCTTTGTTCATCGCTGCCTCCTCAAACTGTCTTGGGCGCCGTCTCCACCACGGACGCGCCTTCCCGGGTGCGCACGCGCGGCACCTCGCCCTTCTGGATCTTGTCATACCAGATATCGTGATGCTCGATCGCCCACTCGTCATCCACATAGCCGTCGCGCATGGCGCGGTAGGCGCCTTCCATGCCGATCGTGCCCATGTAGATATGGCCCAGGGCGAAAACCATGATCAGCACGGCCGCGCCGAGATGGACCAGGTTCACGTCCTGCATGAAGGAGCGCGTGTAATCGAGATTGGGCACCAGCTTGTCGAGCATGAAGCCGGTCACGCTGACTGTCAGGCCCAGCACCGTCACGCCGCCCCAGAACCACAGCTTCTCGCCGGCGTTGAAGCGGTCCGAGCTCGCATGGCCGTGGCTCAGCGCCCCGCCCAGCGTGAAGATCCATTTGATATCGGCCGCATTGGGGAAGTTATCCTTGACGAAGATGATGAAGGTCACGATCAGCGAAATCGTGAACAGCGGTCCCACGAAATTGTGCAGCGTCTTCAGCGCATAGGTCAGCCAGCCGAACAGCGCGTGGCCGATGACGGGCATCAGTACGAACTTCCCGAACAGCATGGTCAGCCCCGAAATCATCAGGATCACGAAGGTGATAGCCGTGGTCCAGTGGGCCATGCGCTCGACGGAGGTGAAGCGCTCGATCAGGCGGCCCGTGCGCGGGCGTTTCAGCCTGATTTCCCCCTTGATCAGGTAGAAGCCCGCCAGCGCCGCGATCGTGACCACGATCAGCCAGCCGCCGATGATGGTCATCGGGCCATTGCGGAAGCGGCGCCAGGCCTCGCCTGCCGTCGTGGGCACCTTCTGGAAGGGATACTGCGCCTTGGGCTGGATCAGGACGCCCGCCTCGCGGTAAGGCAGGCTGGCGTAATTGTCCACGCCGGACTTCACCAGGCGCCAGGTCGGCGCATTATTGCCCGGCTGGGTCGCCGTGCGCTCGGCCTGGTTCTGCTTGAGGATGTCCACCGATTCCACATAGGGCGCGCCGGGCGCGCGCGGATCGGGCACGGGGCCTTTCAGCGCCTGGCCGGGCGCCGTGGGACCGGGCGTTTCCGCGCCGGGGCCCTTGGGATTGTCCGCACCGCGCCTGGCCGGATCGGCCACTTCGGCCGGCTTCGCTGCCGCCGCCGGC
>DASWYX010000224.1:0-6258 GCA_036404755.1 Pseudoduganella sp. | reverse complement strand
ATGATTGTCTCCGGCACGATTGCGGCTTTCGCCCCGAACTACACGGCTTTCATGGCGGCACGCGCCTTTATCGGCGTCGCCATCGGCGGCTTCTGGTCGATGTCCACAGCGACAGCCATGCGCCTGGTGCCAGGCCATCAGGTGCCGAAGGCGCTGGCCATCCTCAACGGCGGCAATGCACTGGCGACCGTAGTGGCGCCACCCCTGGGCTCCTACCTCGGCGCATTCATCGGCTGGCGCGGCGCCTTTTTCTGCATGGTACCCGTCGCAGCGTTGGCGCTTGGCTGGAAACTCGCCAGCCTGCCGCCGATGCCGGCCGGAGCCGCGAGCCAAGCGGGAAGCGCCCTCGCGCTGTTCCGACGCTTGCCGGTCGCACTGGGGATGCTGGCCGCGGGCCTGTTCTTCATGGGCCAGTTCGCCCTCTTTACTTACCTGCGGCCATTCCTGGAGACAGTGACGCAGCTAGGCGCAACGCAGCTGTCCCTGATGCTGCTGGTGATCGGCGTGGCCGGCTTCATCGGCACCACCCTGATCGGCGGTCTGCTGAAGGACGGCCTGTTCCGCGTATTGGCCGCTGTCCCGCTGCTGATGTCCGCAATCGCCGTGGCGCTGATCATCTTTGGGGCCTCCGCTGCCGCCATCACGCTCCTGCTGGGCGTTTGGGGGCTGGTCGGCACCGCGGCGCCCGTCGCGTGGTGGACCTGGCTGGCGCGTACCCTGCCTCACGATGCGGAAGCAGGCGGCGGCCTGATGGTCGCAGTCGTGCAGCTGGCAATCGCTTCCGGCGCTACCGTCGGCGGCATCATGTTCGACAGCCTGGGCTACCGGGCCACCTTCGGCGGCAGCGCTGCGGTACTGGCACTTGCAGCCCTCGCGGCAGTCCTGGCCGGACGTGCCAACCAGTCGCCGGCAGCCGCGTAGTAGAATCGGCCGTACTTCTTCCGGAGCGCAGACCAGATGGCACGCGACAATATCAGCGACATCCTCGTGTTCCTTGCCGTCGCGCGCGAGCGCAGCTTCACCCGCGCCGCCGCCAAGCTGGGGCTGACGCAATCTGCGCTTAGCCACATCATCCGTTCCCTCGAAGCGCGCCTTGGTGTGCGCCTGCTCACGCGCACCACGCGCAGCGTATCGCCAACAGAGGCTGGCGAACGGCTGCTGCAGAACGTGGCGCCGCGGCTGGAGGAAATCGATGCGGAAATACTTGCCGTCAGCAATATGGGTGAAAAGCCGGCTGGCACCGTGCGCATCACCGCCATCGACCACGTGATCGACACCGTGGTTTGGCCACGGCTTGCGGCTGTGCTGCTGCAGTATCCGGACATTCACATCGAACTCAGTGCCGATTACCACATGATCGACATCGCCGCCGAACGCTATGACATCGGCGTGCGCTGGGGCGACCAGGTTGAGCACGACATGGTTGCGGTGCGCCTCACGCCGGACATGCGCATGATGGTCATTGCTTCTCCGGCCTACTTCACCCAACGACGCGTACCGTCCAACGTGCAAGACCTGGCAAGGCACAACTGCATCGGCCTGCGCCTGGCCAGCAGCGGCGGCATCTATGCCTGGGAACTGCGCCATGAGGGACGCGATCTGGAAATGCGCCCCCACGGGCAAGTGATCTGCAATGGCGCATACCAGATCCTGCAGGCCGCGCTCAGCGGCTGCGGCATTGGATTCCTGCCGGAGGACCTTGTCGGCGCCTACGTGCGCGACGGCCGCCTGGTGAGCATCATGGAAGACTGGTGCACCACCTTCCCCGGCCTGCACGCCTACTACCCCAGCCGCCGCCACTCCTCACGCGCCCTGGCGCTGGTGATCGACGCGCTCCGGCTCAAGGACTGAGCGGCTGCTCCTGGGCTACGTTCACCCATGTCGCCTGGACCAGGCGCACCAGACGGTCCGGTTCAACGCGCACGGCGGCATTGGTCGCACCGGCGGCCGGCAGCACCACATCGAATTTGTTGAGGGTTTGATCGGCAAAGATGCGCAGCGGCTTTGGCAGGCCGAATGGGCAGACGCCTCCGACCGGGTGGCTGGTCCACTCCACTACTTCTTCCGCATTCAGCATTTTGGCCTTGGACTGGAAATGCTCCTTGAACTTGCGATTGTCGATCCGGGCATCCCCGCCCAGCATGAGCAGGATGACTTCGTCCTTCAGCCACAGGGACAGGGTCTTCGCAATCTGGGCCGGATGCACGCCGTGGGCGTCGGCCGCTTCAGCGACGGTGGCGGTGCTGGTGGACTTTTCCAGGATCTCCAGGTCTGGCGCATGCTCGTTCAGGAATGCGCGGACGGACTGCAAACTCATTTTCGAACTCTCTTCACGGCGCTAAAGGTGTGATAATACCTCGTCCGCAACCGGAGGGAATGACCGTGCTTCACGTCCTCGATGAATCTGTGCTCGTGCTGGTGGACTTCCAGCCACGCCTCATGCCCGCCATTCACGATGGCGATGCCCTCGTCAACCAGGCGCTGCGCCTGGGGCGGATTGCAAGGCTGCTTGACGTGCCGGTGATCGGTACCGAGCAGAATCCCGAAGGCCTCGGCGAGAACCTGCCGGCCATCAAAGCCCTATGCTCCCACACCGTTACCAAGCAGCATTTCGACGCCAGCGCGGACGGCCTTGCCGATCATTTGCCGGCCGGGCGCAAGCGGGCCATCGTCGCTGGCTGCGAGGCCCATGTCTGCGTGCTGCAGACGGCCATGGGGCTGATGGCCCGCGGCCTGGATGTCACCCTGGTTGCCGACGCCGTCGGCTCACGCCGTCCATTGGACCGGGATACCGCCATCGCCCGCCTGGCCAGGGCAGGCGCCGAGGTCGCGACAGTGGAAATGGTCGCATTCGAATGGCTGCGTTCCAGCCGGCACCCACGTTTCCGCGAGGTGCTGGCCCAGATCAAGGCTGAGAAGCGGTAGCGCAGCGACACGCTGAACGTGCGCGGCAACTCCCGCCGCGCCGACCACGGAGCCCGACCTGCGCACGTCCGCCAGCAAACCCTCTGCTGCTGACGGTCCGGAGGAGAGGCCTTAACGGAAGACTGGAATCGTGCCGGCGGAGGTGCGGCGATCGCCCGCCTCCCTCAGCATGCGCGCCAGTTCGGCAATGCGGCGTTCGCCCTGCTCCAGCGCGGCGCCGGAGGTGTGGACCGAATAGGAGCCCAGGTGCAGCGCATGGGCATGCGGCACGGCCGAACCAAGGACGAATACGGCCGGCTCGCCGCCCGCGGCGGACAGTTCCAGCGCCCCTTCGCCAGGCTCGAAAACCACCATCTCGCCCGCGCTCACCGGGGCACCGGCGTCCAGCGCGCCCTTGGCCAGCGCCAGCCAGCCAACAGTGTGTCCGGCCAGCGGACGGTACGTCCAGCGCTCGCCCGGCGCCAGCGTCACCAGCAGATAATTGATGCCGTCCGGTGCTGGCACCGGGCTTTGGACGTCCTCATGGCGGCCGATGATCACGTGCGCCGGCCCGGCGGCCGGCATATCGGCAGCCTCGATATAGCGGCTTACCGGCTCGCCATTTTCCAGTTCCGGCGGCAGCGCAAGCCAGAGCTGAAAGCCCTGGATGTGCGGCACCGCATCCGGCGTCATCTCCTTGCCATGCCATACCCCGCCGCCGGCGCGCATCCATTCGACGCCGCCATAAGCGATCGTGCCCCTTCCGGCCTGCGGATCGTTGAAGCGCATGCGTCCTTCCGTGAAGACGGTGACCGTGGCAATGCCGGAATGGGGATGCAGCGGCATGGAGCCCAGTGCCTGCAACGTCGGGCCGCCGGCGTCGAAGATGTCCAGGAAGACGAAGGGCTTGACGATCTGGCCGAGGTCCGATGGGCTCATCAGGCGGGTGATGGGCCCGTGCCCGTGTCCGCGCGTGCGCCGTGCGATGCGCCTTGGAGTGTTCATTGCTCGTTCCTCAATGCTAAGAAATCGTAAGTGAGGCTTGCAATGTAGCGGCAACCGCCGCCGCCCACAAGAACGAACACGGAGGTAAGCGAGGCACACGTATGTAAGTGCCTGTCGACGCGCACAGGGGCTCAGGCCATGTATTGCCCGCCGTTGGCGCTGAACGTAGAGCCGTTGATATAGCCGGCATCCTCGCTGACGAGGAACTGCACGATGCGCGCCACTTCGTCCGGCTGGCCGAGCCGCCCGGCGGGAACTTGGGCGACGATCTTTTTCAGCACCTCTTCCGGCATGGCGGCGACCATGTCCGTCGCGATATAGCCCGGCGCAACGGCGTTCACCGTGATGCCTTTCGCGGCCGACTCCAGCGCCAGCGCCTTGGTGAAGCCGATCATGCCCGCCTTGGCCGCCGAATAATTGGTCTGCCCGAACTGGCCTTTCTGGGCATTGATGGAGGAAATATTGACGATGCGGCCAAAGGAGCGTTCGCGCATCGGCTCAATGACGGTGCGGCACATATTGAAGCAGGATGTGAGATCGCTGGCGATGACCTCATTCCACTGGGCAGGCGTCATCTTGTGCAGCATCGCATCGCGCGTGATGCCGGCGTTGTTGACCAGGATATCGACCGGCCCGCCCATGTCGCGCACCACGGCCGCCACGCCGCTCGCGCAAGCCTCGAAATCGGCGACATCCCACTGGAATGTCCGGATGCCGGTTTCCTTCCCAAACGCTTCCGCCGCGGCGACATTGCCGTGAAAGACGGCAGCCACCCGATACCCGTCATTGGCGAGCCGGCGGGCTATCGCGGCGCCGATGCCGCGTGTTCCGCCGGTGACGATCGCAATGCGTTCCATGCTGTCCTCCCTGCCCGGAAATTGATGAAATCAAGTATGGCTCTTTTAGCAAACATTTAGCAAGCAATTCCAGTCCTGCCGCCGCATTCGCGTGCAATTTCGTTCAAGACGGCGCGCCCCAAGTTGCGCAAACTGTCTCCATTCAGTCAATGAGGAGGCAGGCGATGCACGGGGATGTCGTAGCGATGGCGGTGTTTGCGCTGATCGGGGCGGTAACGCCAGGGCCGGTGAATCTGCTGGCGCTGAGGTATGGCCTGGACGGCGGATTGGCGCGTCCACTGGGGTATGTGCTTGGGGCCAGCGGCAGCTACGGCATGCTGGTCTGGCTGGCCGGCATGGGGGCGGGACTCCTGCTCGCTCACCCGGGCGTGGCGCAATCGATCCAGTGGCTGGGCGCAGCTTATCTCGCCTGGCTGGCCTGGCGCATCGCCACGGCGCCCGTTCATGGCGGCGATGCCGGCAATGGCGACGCGAGTCCTGTTTCGCCCGGCGCCTGGCGCGCGCTGATCGACGGCGGCGTCTTCCAGGCGCTGAACCCGAAAGCCTGGTTTGTCGCGGTTTCCGGCGTGGCACTGTTCGTGTCGGCGGACGGCGGCAGCAAATCGGCTCTGGTCATATTCTGCGCGATTTCAGTGGCCGGCTGCGCGGCCGGCTGCGCCGTCTGGACCGTCGGCGGCGGCATGCTGAAGGAATGGTATGCCCCGCCGCACCGGCAACGGCTGGTCAACCGCCTGCTCGGCGCGCTGCTCGGGATCACGGTAATCGCCATGTTATTCTGAGCGCCATGTCCACCCTGACCTCCCACAAGATTTGCCGCGATGCCGATGCTTCCTGGTGGGAGCTGCGCATCAGCACCAATTCCAGCGACTGCTACCGGCCGCATACCCACGACGAGTATTCGATCGGCATCGTGGACGCAGGAACGGCAGTCTTCCAGCATCCGAAAGGACCTGCCCATATCGGCGCGGGCGCCGTGGTGCTGATCGAACCGCGGGTGGTCCACTGCTGCAACCCCGAGGATCTGCAGCGCTGGACGTATCGGATGCTCTTCCTGCAGGCCGACTGGCTGCACGAGGCGATGTCCCGCCGCTGGGGCACGCCCGTGCAGCGCCTGGAATTCCTTGCCCACTGCACGACCGATCCAGCGGTGGCCATGGCTGTCCATGGCTTGTGCCTCGCGTCGTCCGGAATGACCGAGCGGCTGGCCGCCGAACTGCCGCCGCTGCTGGCTGGCCTTGCCCGTCCTGGCGCCGTCCGCCCCGATGCCGGTATGCCGCCGGCCCTGGCGCCCGCCGAATCGCTACTGCGGTTGGAAGGCGGCGCAGAGCCGAGCGTGAAAGCCCTGGCGGATGCCTGCGGCATGACGCCCTCGCGCTTCATCCGCCTTTTCCGCAAACACTATGGCATGACGCCCGGCGACTACCTGCAAAACAGGCGCGTGAACGAAGCCCGCAGCCTGCTGGGCCAAGGGATGTCCATCAGCGAGACCGCG
>DASWYX010000223.1:0-4125 GCA_036404755.1 Pseudoduganella sp. | reverse complement strand
TTCCGGTTCGTCGACGCGCCGGTGCGTAAAGCTCCGGATCACGCTGGCCGCAACGCGGATGCAGCGCTGGCGGTCCGCCCCTATGCGGCGCAAGCCTTCTTCGGTACAGAGAATCGCTGCGGCCGCGCCATCCGACAGCGGGGCGCACATGGGCAATGTGATCGGGTATGAGATCGGCGGCGCTGCCAATACTTCATCAATCGTGAAGGCCTGGCGGAACTGCGCATACGGGTTGTGCACCGAGTGCTGGTGATTCTTGGCCGAGACAGCGGCGATCTGCCGTTGCGTCGTGCCGTGTGCCGCCATATGATTCCGGCACAGCGCGGCGTAGATCTTCATGAAGCGGCTGTACGGCTTGTCCGATTCCGATCCGGGCGGAGGATCGATGCCCTCGCCCAGCGCCGCGAGCGTCGCGAAGTTTTCCTCGACGCGCGATACATCCCACCCCGCTTCGAACAGCGCGAAGGAACGGGCCTTGTCCGGGACCACCATCTTTTCCGCGCCCAGTGCCAGCGCGACATCGCATGCTCCCGCTTTCAGGCTCTGCACCGCCAGGTGCACGGCGCTGCTGCCGGAAGCGCAGGCATTCTCCACATTGAAAATGGGGACGCCCTCGATGCCGATCTTGCTGAACACCACCTGGCCGGGGATCGACAACTGTCCCTGCAAGGCGCCGTTCGTGATGCCCGAATAATACGCGGCGCCGATATCCTCGGCCCGGCAACCGGCATCGAGCAGCGCGCCGCGCAGCGCCTCGTCCGCCAGGCTGTCGACGCCGCGCATCGGGTGGCGGCCGAATACCGTCATGGCGATGCCTGCGATATAGATATTGCTCATGTTTACTCCTCAGATCCTGCGTTCGACACCTTGCCAGTACTGCTCGCGCAAGTCCTTCTTGAGCACCTTGCCCACCGGGCTGCGCGGCAGCGCGGTCACGAAATCGATGCTCTTGGGCGCCTTGATCGACCCGAGCTTCTGCTTGCACAAGCCAATCAGCTCGTCGGCGTCCACGCTGTGGCCTGCGTTCAGTTCAACGACCGCCTTCACCGCCTCGCCCCATTTCTCGTCAGGCACGCCGATGACCGCGCAATCCCGCACCGCCGGATGCGCCCAGATCACCTGTTCGATCTCGCTCGGATAGACGTTGAAACCACCGGAGATGATCATGTCCTTCTTGCGGTCCGTGATGTGCAGGTAGCCCTCGGCGTCCAGATGGCCAATATCGCCGGTATGCAGCCAGCCGTCGATAATGGTCTCCGCGGTCTTGTCCGGCGCCTTGTAATAGCCCTTCATTACCAGGTCGCCGCGCACGCAGATTTCGCCGCTGCCGCCTACCGGCAGGATCTCATTGCGTTCGTTCATGATCTCCACGCGGATCAGCGGATTGGGCCGGCCAACCGAGGCAAGCCGCTCGTCCGGTGCGGGCTTGCCATCCACCAGGTGTGCTTCAGGCGGCAGGTAGGAAATCGACGCCGGCGCTTCCGTCTGGCCATAGCCGCCGGCCATGACGGGACCGAATACTTCGATGGCGCGCTTCAGCTTTTCCACGGACATCGGCGCCGCGCCATACAGGAAGCATCTCAGCGACGGGAATTTCAGCTTCTCGATGCCGGGAATGTCCAGCAGGCGGTAGATCACCGTGGGCGGCAGGAACAGCTCCGTGACCCCATGCTTCGCGATCGCGCCCAGCACCGAAGCCGGATCGGGCTTGGCGACGACGACCACGGTGCCTCCCTGCGCCGTGCATGGCAGCGACAGCATGCCCGCCGTATGCGTCATGGGCGCCGCAGCCAGGTTCACCGGGCGCTCGCCTTTGTAGGGGAAGGCCATCATGAACTGTGCGAAGTAAGTCTGGTAAGCGCGGTGCGTGTTCATCACGCCCTTGGGCTTGCCGGTGGTGCCGCCAGTCGCCGACAGCGTAGCCATCGTCTCCATGCCGATGTCGAGCACCGGCGCTGTCGCAGGCTGGCCTTCGCACCATTGCGGCAAGGACGGCGCCCACGGCAGGCTGCCGTCCAGGCACACCCACTGCTTCACCTTGGGCAACTGCGAACGCATTGTTTCAAGCACGGGCGCAAACGCCTGCTGGAAGAACACTACCTCGCAGTCGAAAAAGTCCAGGATGTACTGGTTCTCCTCGGCCACGTTGCGGCCGTTGACCGGGATATAGGTCATGCCCGCGCGCCACAGGCCCAGCGCGCAGGTCCAGCCGGTGACGTCGTTGTCGGACCATACCGCACCCTTGGCTTCCTTGCCGAAGCCTGCCGCGATCAGCGTGTTGGCGATACGGCAGGACAGCTCGCCCGTTTCCTGGAAGGTGTAACTGCGCTCGTCCTGGATATAGGCGACGCCGGCTGGATTGATGCGCCAGCCACCGTCGAAGAAATCAATGATAGCCATCGTCGTTCCCCGATTACAGATGGGTTATCGTTGCACGCGCCAGGCCGCGCTGTTCGAGGAAGCCAAGCAGGTAGCGATGGCCGAAGGCTTTCGAACCCGACGCGAAGCCCACCGTTGCCGCATCGTTGTCCAGCAGCTTGATGGCGCCGGCGGCGTGGATTGCGCCGGTCGAGATGTACGGCGTGGTGCCGTGCAGGGTAGCGCGCACGGAGGCTAGCTGGCCGCGCCCGATCGCGAAATCGACGGTGCGCTGCACGGTTGTGCGTTCGCGCGGCGGCATCGCGGGCGTGGTGGAGTCAACGATCTGTTTGAGCACGGCGTCCTGGTGTTCACGCGGCAGGTTCTTGTACTCCGCTTCCCATTTCTTGCCGAGGGCGTGAACCATTTGCATAGCGTTATTGTCGTAGAAGCCCACGCTGGAAATGCAGCTGCGCACACGCGAATCGCGTTCGAAATAGACCGGCAGCGAGGTGCCGCCCCACGGCAGGCAGAATACCGGCTGCATGAAGGCAGGATCGACCACGCTGAACGAGGCGTCGGCTGCATGCGGCACCAGCTTCTTCTCCCACAGGAAGCAGGATTCGTGGCGGTAGCCCTCGAAAATGGTGGCGGTGGAGCCCACGCTGATGCCGGCGCCGCCACGCGGGCCACGGCACAGGGTCGCAGTTTCCAGCGCATCGACACCGTGCGTTTCCAACGCCAGTTCGGCGGCAATTTCAGCATAGGTGTACATATAGGCGTTCGACGGCGACACCAGCAGGCCGGCCTGGCGATACAGCTCGCCGAACTGGTCGCGCACCTGGCGGATGTAGGCCTGCTCGCCGGTAGTGTCCAGGTAATGGCATCCCGCCTTGAGCGAGGCCTCGACCGCGACCAGGCCGGAATTGATGAAGGGGCCCACAGTATTGCAGACCACTTTCGCACCCTGGAAGGCTTTCGTCAGCGATTCGACATCGTGGTCCGCTTCGAGGATTTCGTATTCAGCCGATTCCAGGCGCACCACGCGCTGCGCCATCAGTTCCTTCACGCGGCCGGCGTTACGCCCCACTGCGGTGAATGGGATGGCCTGGTCGATCAGCCAGTCCATGATCAACATGCCGGTATAACCACTTGCGCCGTAGACGACAACAGGATGCTTAGCCATTTTGTATCTCCTTGAGTTTTAGTTTGAGAACGGTGGGTCTTCACGGCGCCCACCCGGTCCGGTTTGAATTAGCTGGTCACCGGCTGGCGGCGTATTGCGCCAGGTCCTCGATGTCCTGTTGTGAAAGCTGGCTCGTAACCGCCGGCATCGCACCGGTCGCATCGCGGCGGATGCCGCTCTTGAAGTGCGTCAGCTGGTCGCGCAGGTAGTCGTAACCCTGCCCGGCAATGCGAGGGAATTCACCCTTCCCTTCCAGCTGCTGGCCGTGACAGGCCACGCAGTTGCCGGCTTTTGCCAGCGCCTCGCCGCGCGCCACGCGTTCGCGGTCGCCCTGGAAGGTCGCGTTGGGGGTCGGCTTCATCTTCGAGAAATGCGCTACCAGCGACTCCATTTCGCGCTCGGACATGCTGAGCGCCATCGGCGTCATGGCGGGATCGCTGCGCTCACCGCCGGCAAAGTCCTTCAGCTGCTTGCGCAGATAGGCTTCCGGCTGGCCGGCAAGGCGCGGATAGAGCTGGGAGCGGGAATTGCCTTCGAAGCCGTGGCAATAAATACAGGCATCGCTATGTCGCGGCCAGGTG
>DASWYX010000222.1:0-1767 GCA_036404755.1 Pseudoduganella sp. | reverse complement strand
CAGCAGGTTGGTGCTGCCGGATTGGCCGAACGGGCTGCCTGCGGCGATGGCAATCTGGTCGCCCGGCTTCACGAAGCCTTCGCGCAGCGCCGTGCTGCAGGCTGCCGCCACCATTTCCTCGACATTGCTCACATCACGGCTGACGGTGCTATGCACGCCCCAGGCCAGCGACAGGCGGCGCGCCGTTTCATCCTTCGGCGTGATGCTCACGATCGGCGCCATCGGGCGTTCGCGGGCTGTGCGCAGGCTGCTGTGGCCGGAGGTGGTGTAGGCCACCATCGCTTTCGCGCCCATGATCTTCGCCGCGTCGCGCATGGCGGCGCTGATGGCGTCGCCCTTGTTGGGCAGCGGCGCCTGGTGCTGGGCTTCGATCATGGCCGGATACAGCGGGTCGCGTTCCACTTCCGAGATGATGCGGTTCATGATGGAGACAGCATGCACCGGATAGGCGCCGCTGGCCGATTCGGCGGACAGCATGACCGCGTCCGCGCCTTCATACACGGCATTGGCCACGTCGGAAGCTTCGGCGCGGGTCGGCACCGGCGTGGCGACCATGGATTCCAGCATTTGCGTGGCAACCACCACCGGCTTGCCGTGCTTGCGGCACATGCGCACGATGCGCTTCTGCACGCCGGGCACGCGCTCTGGCGGCAGTTCCACGCCCAGGTCGCCGCGCGCCACCATGATGGCGTCCGACACGGCCACGATCTGTTCCAGCCTTTCCAGAGCGGCGGGCTTTTCCAGCTTGGACATCACGCCTGCGCGGCCCTGGATCAGTTCCTTGGCCTGCGTCACGTCTTCCGGCAGCTGCACGAAGGACAGGGCGACCCAGTCCACGCCCAGGCTCAGGGCGAATTCGAGATCGGCCTTGTCCTTGGGGGTTAGGGCGGGAATCGGCAGCACGGCGTCCGGCACATTCACGCCCTTGCGGTCGGACAGCACGCCGCCATTCACGACGCGGGTGCGGATTACGCCGTTTTCATTGGCCAGCACCTCGAGGCGGATGCGCCCGTCATCGAGCAGCAGCCACTGGCCGGCGGCGACGGCGGCAAACAGCTCAGGGTGGGGCAGGCAGACGCGCGCGGCGCTGCCGGCTGCGGGCGCCTGGTCCAGCTGGAACTCGGCGCCCGGGCGCAGCGTGACCTTGCCTTCGCTGAACTGGCCGATGCGCAGCTTGGGGCCTTGCAGGTCGGCCAGGATGGCGATCGGCCGGCCCGTTTCCTTTTCGATGGTGCGCACGATGTCGTGGCGCGCCTGGTGGTCGGCCTGGCTGCCATGGCTGAAGTTGAGGCGGAAAACGTCCGCACCTGCTTCGAACAGGGCCTTGATGGTGGCGTATTCGCTGCTGGCGGGACCCAGGGTTGCGACGATCTTTGCTTTGCGTTCGCGGCGCATAGTGGAAGTCTCTCTTGTTTAAAGAATCAGGATGGCGCGGAAATCATTGACGTTGGTGCGGGTAGGGCCGCTGACCACCAGGTCGTCCAGCGCACTGAAGAAGCTGTAGGCATCGTTGTTGGCCAGCAGGTGCTTGCCGCTGACGCCTTTTGCTTTCGCGCGGGCCAGCGAGTCCGGTCCGTACACGGCGCCCGCATTGTCTTCCGAGCCGTCGATGCCGTCGGTATCGCAGGCGATGGCGTGCACGTTCTGCGCGCCTTCCATGGCGAGGGCAAAGCTGAGCAGGAACTCGACATTGCGGCCGCCGCGCCCGTTGCCGCGCACCGTGACGGTGGTTTCGCCGCCGGACAGGATCACGCAGGGACGCTGGAA
>DASWYX010000221.1:0-6089 GCA_036404755.1 Pseudoduganella sp. | reverse complement strand
CCGGGCAGCGGCATGATCGAAATCCCCGGCCTGGGCGGCCGCATCAGCGTAGCCACCGCCGTCAACGACAAGGGCATCGTCGTCGGCTCGGCCGAAACGGCCGACCACAAATGGCACGCCTTCATCTACGACGGCAAGCGCGTGACCGACCTGGGCGCCATGATGGTCAGCGGGAACAGCTTCGCTACCGCCATCAACGCCAACGGCGACATCGTCGGCACCCTCAAGATCAAGGACCACGACGCGCCGCACACCTTCATCTACAAGGACGGCCGCATGCGCATCCGCGCCGGCGGCAACAGCCTGTATCTGACCAAACGCATCACCGACGACGGCCAAATTGTCGGCGCCTGGTACACGGGCCACATCCTCAAGGCCGGCACCGTTCCCACCGAAGTCCCCGAAGGCGCCGCCCGCTGGAACCCCGGCGACTGGATGACCTTCGCCCTGCTGGTCGGCGTGCTGCTGTGGGCCGTGTTCAAGGTCTTCGAACACAAGCGCAAAGGCTTCGAGTTCCGCATGTTCAACTTCTCCTTCTGACCTGCGGCCACGCCACCGGCTAGGCGAAGATCTGCTTCAGCGTTTGCGCGGTCAGCACCGCATCGCTCCAGACAGCGAGCTGCGCCAGGCTGGCCTTCGCCAGCCTTTTCTTGACCGCCTGCGGAAGAGGGCCGAACCGCCGCGTGAGCTGCCTCTCAAGAAGTTGCGCAGCGCCCTCCTCCCGCCCACGCTCCAATCCACGCTCCAAGCCTTGTTCCAAGCCCTGCGCCATGCCCTGCTTCACACCCTTTAAACGGCCTTTCTCCATGAACGATTCTTCAAGCGGACTAATCCATTCCACTTTGCGACTCCTTTCCAGCCTGGCGATAGCCTTCCAGTAGCGGAACTCCCACTGCTCCGGTAAGGTCATCATCCAGTTGATCACTTTGAACAAAATAATTATGCGCTCTTTGCGCCAGCCGCGGTCGTACAAAAGCCTGGTCAGCTGCCACTTCGCTGCATAGCGGTCGGCGACGCTGCCGTGGGTTTTCTGCGTTCCCAAATGAGCCAACGTGACGATCGCGAATGGATTGCCTGACGTCAGCAATTCATCCGTGCGGCCAGAATAGTCCAGTAACTTCGCTGTCGCGAAGAAGATGCCCATCACCGTACCGAGCACATTGTTGTGGAATGCGCTCGGCCTCCACCCCGGCAAATCGTCGGCGAGGAGAACCAGGCTCGCTACCGGTTGGCCATATTGCTCGAAGATGCGGTAGTTGTAGGCCAGTACCCGGCGCGCGAGGGTATCGTCGCGCTGGGCCTGGACTTCGATGTGGACCATAACCCACTGTTCGCTGCCATCGAGCAAGTGAATACGGGCCAGTTTATCGGCGACGCGGCCGGCGGGGTGGTCGCCGAAGCCGGTCTGGGCCAGTTCCTTGTCCAGGAAGCGGGGCCGCTTGCGCCAGTCGATCTGTGCGCATTGCGCGGGAAAATAGAACGCAAGGAAGGCGCGGAAGGCGTGCGTGAGCGCGGTCTTCCAAGGTGAATCGTAGCAGGCGCGGGACGAGGGCGGCATTCCGGGCAGTCTGCCGCCACGGCTGACAGCGCGCCTTGATCGGTCGCAAGAAAGCGCCCAGTGCGACGGGGAAGCAGGATAAACTGGCGGGCACCAACTTACAGGAGCCCGCGTATGACACGCACTATCCCAGCCTTGCTTGCAATCGCCGTAGCTTTTGCGTGGCCCGCCGCTGCATCGGCCGCTGGACCGGCCGCAGCGGCGGGAAAAGCGCCGGGAGCGCCATCGGCGGCGGCCTGCGGCAAGGCGCCGGCGGGGGAGATGGTGGCGCAGCGGGTTGAGGCTGTGAAGCCGTCGCGCAAGGAGGCGGGGTTGTATGAGGGTCCGGTTTGGGTGAAGGATGCGCTGTATTTCTCGGACTTTGCGTTCAGCCAGGGCTTCCCTTCCCGTATCCGCAGGCTGTCGGCGGACGGCAGCGTGAGCACGGTCACGGAGGACGGCGGCAGCAATGGCCTGGCGGTGGACGCGAACGGCGACCTGGTGGTGGCAAGCCATAAAGACAAGGCGCTGCTGCGCCAGTCGCTGAAGGACGGCAAGCGCACGCCGATCGCGCAGCGTTTCAACGGACAGGTTTTCAATTCGCCGAACGATATCGCGATGGCTGCCGACGGAACGATCTATTTCACCGATCCGGACTACCAGAAAGCCGCAGCGCCAGGCGGACAGCCTGTGACGGGCATCTACCGCGTGGGCACGGACGGCAAGGTCACGCTAATCGACGGCACGCGGCACAATCCGAATGGCATCGCCCTGTCGCTGAAGGAGGATGTGCTGTATGTGAACGCCAGCGACAATGAGGTGCGGTCCTATCCGTTGTCCGGCGGGGATCGGCTGGAAGGCCGGCGCTTTGCGCGCATCGATGGCGGTGATGGCATGACGCTGGATTGCCACGGCAACCTGTACGTGACTGAGCACGGCGCAAAGCGCGTGCGCGTGTTCAGCCCGGAGGGGAAGGAGCTGGCGATCATCCGGGTGGATGCGAATGTGACCAATGTGGCTTTTGGCGGCGCGGATGGCAGGACGCTTTTTATCACCGGGGCGGGCGCGGTTTGGCGGATCGGGCTGGATGTGACGGGCAGGCCGTATTAGGCGAAGGCCGCAGGGGAAGCATGCACGGCGGATCAATGATCCGCCCTACGCAGCCGGGTAGGCATGGGCCGGCCGCAATCGCGGCGGCATGGGCCGGGCGACTGGGGCCGATCAGGCGCGCAGCGTGATGCGGCGGCGCTCGCGGGCGGACTGGTAGATCGCTTCGATGACGCGGATATCGCGCAAGCCTTCCTCGCCGGCGACGATGGGCTCGCGGTTCGAAACGATGCACTGCGCCATGTGATCGAGCTGGCCCGCCCATTGCGTGGCGCCCGGTCCTGGAGGCGGCGTGATTTCGTTGTCGCGCCCACGGCCAACCCACAGGCGGTTGCCGCTGTAGGCAGTGCCTGGCTCCAGCTCGATGCGTCCCTTGTCGCCCATCAGCAGGATGTGGTTCTGGTTCGCGCTGTACATGGACATGCATGAGCCGATCACGCCGGACGGGAACTCCAGCTGGAACTGGATCATGTCCTCCACCTCGCGGAAGCGCGGATCGCTGCGGTCGGTCTGCTCGTGCGCGAACACGGCCACCGGCTCCTCGCCCGTCATATAGCGCGCCGCCTGCAGCGCATAGATGCCGATATCCATCAGCGAACCGCCGCCGGACATCGCCTTCTTCAGCCGCCACGCGTTGGGATTGCCCGCCACGAAGCCATGCTCGGAGCGGAAGTAGCGCAGCTTTCCGATGTCGCCGGCGCGGGCGCGTCGGATCGCCTCCAGGTTGTAGGCCTCGAAGTGGCAGCGGTAGCCGATCATCAGCTTCTTGCCCGCCTTGCGGCAGGCGGCAATCATCTGCTCGCACTCGGCGGAGGACACGGCCATCGGCTTCTCGCACAGCACGTGCTTGCCCGCCTGCGCCGCGCGGATCGTGTACTCGGCGTGCATGGACACCGGCAGGCAGACGTAGACCACGTCGATATCCGGATTGTCCTTGATGCTGTCGTAGTTCTGGTAGTTGTAGATGCCGCGCTCCGGCACGCCGTATTCGGCCGCCACGCGGCGCGCCTTGGCCGGATCGCCGCTGACCAGCGCCACCAGCCTGCTGTGCTGGCAGTTCTTGAACTGGGGGATGATGACGCCAAGGCCGTAGCCGCCAAGGCCCACGATGGCGTAGCCAGTCTTGCGGCCAGTATCCTGCGCGGCGGCAGGCAGTCCGGTCGCGGTGGCCGCGATGGCGGCGCCCGCTGCGAGTACGAAATCACGTCGGTCGATCATTGCGTCTCCCCTTTTGCCGTTCAAATGGTAGCGCAATCATACCATCAAAGGACGAAAAAAATGGACGCCGCAGCGTCCATTTTTTGACCAGGCCCGGAATCAGCCCTGGGTCAGGAAAGTCTTCAGCTTGTCCGAACGGGACGGCTGGCGCAGCTTGCTCATCGCCTTCGCCTCGATCTGGCGGATACGCTCGCGGGTCACGTCGAACTGCTTGCCCACTTCTTCCAGCGTGTGGTCGTTGGACATTTCCACGCCATAGCGCATGCGCAGCACCTTGGCTTCGCGCGGGGTCAGGGAGTCCAGCACTTCCTTGATCACGTTGCGCATCGACGCGTGCATCGCGGCGTCCAGCGGCGCCAGCGTGGTGTTGTCCTCGATGAAGTCGCCCAGCTGGGAATCGCCATCCTCGCCCATCGGCGTCTCCATGGAGATCGGCTCCTTGGCGATCTTCATGATTTCGCGCACCTTCGATTCCGGCATTTCCATCTTCACCGCCAGCGTCGCCATATCCGGCTCGGAACCGGTTTCCTGCATGATCTGGCGCGAGATGCGGTTCATCTTGTTGATCGTTTCGATCATGTGCACCGGCACACGGATGGTACGGGCCATGTCCGCGATCGAGCGGGTGATGGCCTGGCGGATCCACCACGTCGCATAGGTCGAGAACTTGTAGCCGCGGCGGTATTCGAACTTGTCCACCGCCTTCAGCAGGCCGATATTGCCTTCCTGGATCAAGTCCAGGAACTGCAGGCCGCGGTTGATGTACTTCTTCGCGATCGAGATCACCAGGCGCAGGTTGGCCACGGTCATTTCGCGCTTCGCGGTGCGGGCGCGCTTCTCGCCGGCTGCCATCTGCTTGTTGATCACGCGCAGGTCGGCCAGCGGCAGCCTGACGCGCTCCTGCAGGTCGATCATCTTGTTCTGCAGTTCCTTGATGGCGGGGACGTTACGGCCCAGCACAGCGGAGTACGGATGGCCCGCGGCCACTTCGCCGTCCACCCAGTCCAGGTTCGTCTCGTTGCCCGGGAAGACCTTGATGAAGTGGGCGCGCGGCATGCCGCAGCGGTTCACGCACAGTTCCAGCACGGCGCGTTCTATCGAGCGCACCTGTTCCATCTGCGAACGCAGGGTGTCGCACAGCTTTTCCACGACCTTCGCGGTGAAGCGGATACCCAGCAACTCGTTGGAGATGATGTCCTGCGCCTTCTGGTAAGCGGCGGAGCCATAGCTCGCCTTGCCCATCTTGTCGTACTGCGACGAGATCAGGGCGAACTTTTCCAGCGCGTCCACCTTCAGCTGCGCCAGCTGTTCGGTGGAGAAACCCGCAGCGCCGCCATTGGCGTCGCCGTCTTCATCTTCGTCCAGTTCCTCTACCTCGACGTCCTCGTCTTCGTCGGAGGCAGCGGCGACGCGCGCGGGGGCGGACGGGACGTTCGTTTCGTTCAGGTCCACGAAGCCGTCGACCACGTCGTCGACCTTCATTTCATCGTTTTCGATCTTGGCCGCCAGCGACAGGATCTCGTCGATCGTGGTCGGGCAGGCCGAGATGGCCTGGATCATGTCGCGCAGGCCGCCTTCGATACGCTTCGCGATCTCGATCTCGCCTTCGCGGGTCAGCAGGGCCACGGCGCCCATTTCACGCATATACATGCGCACCGGGTCGGTGGTACGGCCGAAGTCCGAATCCACGGTGGACAGCGCGGTGGCCGCGGCAGCTTCCACTTCATCGTCGCTGGCGGCGGCCGGCACGTTATCGCTCAGCAGCAGCGCTTCCGCATCCGGCGCGCGCTCGTAGACGGCGATGCCCATGTCGTTGAAGGTCGTGATGATGCCTTCGATCGCTTCAGGATCGACAATGTTTTCCGGCAGGTGGTCGTTGATCTCGGCGTAGGTCAGGTAGCCCCGGTCCTTGCCCAGGTTGATCAGGTTCTTGAACTGCAGGCGGCGCTTTTCCATCTCCTCGGCGGAGGAGCCATCGGCCATGTTCAGCGCGTCCAGGCCCTTGGCCTTGCGCTCGCGCGCCTTGGACGCGGCCTTCAGCTCGGCGCGTTCCACGGCGTTCAGCGCCGCCACTTCGTCGTTCTCGGGCGTGAACTCGCTCGGCTTGCGGCCGCGGCGGCCCGGCACCTTCACGGAAGGCAGCAGATAGCCGGACGTGTCGATCGATGCCAGCGTGGCGGCATCGGTCACCTGGCTGACGGCGGCGGGCGCGGTCGGCGACGGGTTC
>DASWYX010000220.1:0-13005 GCA_036404755.1 Pseudoduganella sp. | reverse complement strand
GTACCGGCCGCTCGCCTCGTTGAATCGCCCGCGCGCGTAATGCCCGGTTGCGATCTTCTCTGCGCCCAGCCGCATCGCGTGGTCGAGAAAGGCCTTGAACTTGATCTCGGCATTGCACAGCACGTCCGGGTTCGGCGTGCGGCCGGCCTGGTATTCGCGCAGGAATTCCGCGAACACGCGGTCCTTGTATTCGGCGGCGAAGTTGACGGCCTCGATGTCCACGCCCACCACATCGGCCACCGAGGCGGCGTCGATCCAGTCCTGGCGCGTGGAGCAGTATTCGGAATCGTCGTCATCTTCCCAGTTCTTCATGAACAGGCCCACGACCTCATAGCCCTGCTCCTTCAAAAGCCAGGCGGAAACGGAAGAGTCAACGCCACCGGACATGCCGATGACTACTTTTTTCTTGCTCATTTGAGGTCCTTCAGACTTCTTCGAATACGGAAGCGTGGGTGTGCAGAATTTCGAGGGGCGCACGCTTGCCTGCGAGATACTCATCGATGAGGGTTAACAGCAGCGGACTACGGTGACGTTCCTTGCAGGCAGCAATTTCGTCGCGTGTAAGCCACAGTGTACGTAAAATTCCTTCATCCAGCGGCAAATCGTGTTTCTTGCCAACTTCGCCACAAAAAGCAAACCGGAGATAGGTCACCAGTTCGCCCGTGCGGTTCGAACGGTAGCGCGACATATACATGCCGACCAGCGCCGTCGGGGTGAAATCGTAGGCGGTTTCTTCAAGGGTTTCGCGCACCACCGCCTGTTCCAGCGATTCCAGCGGATCCAGGTGGCCAGCGGGCTGGTTCAGGCGAATGCCGTCACTGGTCTCTTCCTCGATGAGGAGAAACTTTCCATCGCGCTCGATTACGGCAGCGACTGTGACATTGGGTTTCCAGGTGCGCGGCATTGGGGTCATCCTTGATGAGAGCCGATATTTTATCCTGTTCCGCGTTATCGCATGTTACCGCGTTGTGACAAGTCCATTTCTCGGGGAAATGTTGCTCGATGAGGAATATTAATTATTGGGAATTCCATGATAGATTTTAGTTAGTTTATTCACACTAATCGGAGGCATCATGAGAATTGGCATACCGGCCGAGTCAAGGCCGGGGGAGACCCGGGTCGCGGCAACGCCCGAGACGGTCAAGAAGCTAGCATCCAAACACCAGGTCATTGTGCAGGCGGGAGCCGGCACGACGTCCTCGGTGACAGATGAAGCATATGCGGCAGCCGGCGCTACCATCGGTAGTGCCGAGGACGCGCTGGGTGCGGAGATCGTTCTGAAAGTTCGTGCTCCCAATCCGGAAGAACGCGCCTTGATGAAACGCGGCAGCGTTCTGATCGGCATGCTGAATCCTTTTGATGTGGAGAACATCGCGGAGATGGCCAGGGCCGGCCTGTCCGCATTTGCGCTGGAAGCTGTGCCGCGTATCACGCGCGCCCAGTCCATGGACGTTTTGTCCTCCCAGGCCAATATCGCGGGCTACAAGGCCGTGATGGTTGGCGCGAATACTTATCAGCGTTTCATGCCAATGCTGATGACGGCGGCCGGTACCGTGAAGGCCGCCCGTGTGCTGATCATGGGCGTGGGCGTGGCCGGCTTGCAGGCCATCGCCACCGCCAAGCGCCTTGGCGCCGTGATCGAGGCGTCCGACGTGCGTCCCCCTGTGAAGGAGCAGGTGGAGTCGCTGGGCGCCAAATTCATTGACGTCCCTTTCCTGACCGATGAAGAGAGGGAAATTGCGAAAGGCGTGGGCGGCTATGCGCGTCCCATGCCGCCGGAGTGGATGAAGCGCCAGGCGGAACTGGTGCACGAACGCGCGAAAGTGGCCGATATCGTCATCACGACCGCGCTGATCCCCGGCCGTCCCGCGCCGGTGCTGATCGGCGAGGAGACGGTGAAGGCCATGAAGCCCGGCTCCGTGATCGTCGACCTGGCGGTGGAGCAGGGCGGCAACTGCCCCTTGTCCGAACTGGGCAAGACGGTCATCAAGCACGGCGTGCACATCGTCGGCGAGCCTAACCTGGCTTGCCACGTGGCGGCCGACGCTTCGGCGCTGTATGCACGCAATGTCCTCGATTTCCTCAAACTGATCATCGACAAGGAAGACAAGCTGTCGATCGATTACGAGGACGAGATCCTGAAAGCTACCCTCGTCTGCCACGGCGGCGATCCGCTGCGCAAATAGGAGAGAACGAAATGGAAGTCAGCCACACCATCATTAACCTGATCATCTTCGTGCTGGCCATTTACGTTGGCTACCACGTGGTCTGGAATGTCACCCCAGCGCTGCATACGCCGCTGATGGCCGTGACCAATGCCATCTCCGCCATCGTCATCGTTGGCGCGATGCTGGCCGCCGGCCTGACCGAGGGCATCGTCGGCCAGGTCATGGGCACCGTTGCCGTGGCCCTGGCCGCGGTCAATGTCTTCGGTGGTTTCCTCGTGACCCAGCGCATGCTGGAAATGTTCAAGAAGAAGGAAAAGCCAAAGGCTGCGCACGCCGCCACTGCGCCACAGAAGGAGGTCACGCAATGAGCTGGGTGACCCTTAATCTTGTGACGATGATGTACCTTATTGCGTCTGTCTGCTTCATCCAGGCGCTGAAGGGGCTGTCGTCCCCCGTGTCCGCACGAGCGGGTAATGCCTTCGGCATGAGCGGCATGGCCATTGCGGCCGTGACCACGATTGCGCTGATCCTGAAACTGAAGGCCGACGCGCAGGCGGCCGGCTACACCGGTTCCGGCATGGGCCTCGGCCTGGTGCTGCTGGGCGTGGTGGTCGGCGGCGGCATCGGCGCCTTCCTCGCCAGGCGCGTGGAAATGACGAAGATGCCGGAGCTGGTGGCGGCCATGCACTCGCTGATCGGTATGGCGGCAGTGTGCATCGCGGTTGCCGCGGTGAGCGAGCCGTCCGCCTTCGGCATTGCCGGTCCGGGTGAAGCACTGCCGGTCGGTAACCGCATCGAACTGTTCATCGGTACCTTCGTCGGCGCCATCACCTTCTCCGGTTCGGTGATCGCCTTCGGCAAGCTGGCGGGCAAGTACAAGTTCCGCCTGTTCCAGGGGGCACCGGTGGTGTTCGCCGGCCAGCACATGCTGAACCTGATCCTGGCCACCGTGATGGTGGGCCTGGGCCTGGTCTTCGTGCTGGGCAGCGGCACCACGCCAGCCTGGATGCCTTTCCTGCTGATGACGGCCATCGCCTTCGTGCTGGGCGTGCTGATCATCATCCCGATCGGCGGCGCGGACATGCCGGTGGTGGTGTCCATGCTGAACTCCTACTCGGGCTGGGCGGCGGCGGGTATCGGCTTCTCGCTGAATAACTCGATGCTGATCATTGCCGGCTCGCTGGTGGGTTCTTCGGGCGCGATCCTGTCCTACATCATGTGCAAGGCGATGAACCGCTCGTTCTTCAACGTGCTGCTGGGCGGCTTCGGCGGCGACGCAACGGCGGCTGCGGCCGGCGGCGCGCAGCAGCAGCGCCCCGTGAAGTCCGGTTCGGCCGACGACGCGACCTTCCTGATGGGGAATGCGGAAACCGTGATCATCGTTCCCGGCTACGGCCTGGCGGTGGCGCGCGCCCAGCATGCGCTGAAGGAGCTGGTGGAAAAGCTGGGCCACAAGGGCGTGACGGTGAAGTACGCGATCCACCCGGTCGCAGGCCGCATGCCGGGCCACATGAACGTGCTGCTGGCGGAAGCCGAGGTGCCGTACGACCAGGTGTTCGAGATGGAAGACATCAACAGCGAGTTCGCCCAGGCGGACGTGGTGCTGGTGCTCGGCGCGAACGACGTGGTCAACCCGGCGGCCAAGGATCCGAAGTCGCCGATCGCCGGCATGCCGATCCTCGAGGCCTACAAGGCCAAGACCGTGATCGTCAACAAGCGCTCGATGGCTTCCGGCTATGCTGGCCTGGACAATGAACTGTTCTACATGGACAAGACCATGATGGTCTTCGGCGACGCCAAGAAGGTGCTGGAAGACATGGTGAAGGCCGCGGAATAAGTTAAGACCCGAGGCTTGAACCCGGGGGGCTGCCACGCTGTAGCGGCCCCCCTTCTTTTTTGGGGCGCTGGTTTTTAGCGGCGGCCGTACATCATCAGGTCGGCCAGCAGCGAACGGGCGGGGCGGACGATGTCGATGGCGGCAAGCGAGAGGCCGAGCAGGGCCTGGGCCGGGGATTCGTTGGCGAAGATGCGCGCCATCGTATCGGTCGCGCGCACGGTCAGGCTGCGGTCCTGGGCGCGCAGTTCGGCGTAGCGGGCCAGCATGTCCGGCGTTGCCGATTGCGCCAGCAGGCGCGCCAGCACGGTGGCGTCGCGCAGGCCGAGATTCAGGCCCTGTCCCGCTACGGGATGCAGGGTTTGCGCCGCATTGCCGATGGCCGTGGTGCGGGCGCTGCCCGTCACGCCGGCGTTCAGGCCGAGCGGGAATGCGAGGCGGCGGCCGGTGGCGATGAAGCGGCCCACGCGGTGGCCGAACATTTCGCCAAGGCGCGCCAGGAAGTCGGCATCCTCCAGCTCCAGCAATTCCGCCGCCGTATCGGGGCGGCAGCACCACACCAGCGAATATTCCTCATCCTGCGGCAGCAATGCCAGCGGGCCTTCGTGCGTGAAGCGTTCGAAGGCGCGGTGGGCGATGGGCGCGCTGGTGCGCACCTGGGCGATCAGCGCCGTCTGCTGGTAGTCGCGCGCGACGGCTTTTTCCTCCTGCTGGCCAAACAGGCCGCCCTCGGCCTGCACCACGATGGCGGCGCGCAGCATTTGCGGCGCTTCGCCTTCCAGGTGCAGCACGACCTGGTTCGCGTCTTCGTCCTTGCGCACCACGCGGGCGGGGCGCTGCGAGCGCACGCCCAGCGCATCGCACACGGCGCCCAGCGCCTGCACCACGGAACCATAGCGCGTGACATAGCCCAGCGCCGGCACGTCCTGCTCCTCGCGCGTGATCATGCTGCGGCCGAACTGGCCCTTGCGCGACACGTGAATATCGTGGATGGGCGTGGCGGGGATGGGCCAGGCGCCGATCTGTTCCAGGATCTGGCGGCTGCCATAGGAGAGCGCCAGCGAACGCGGATCGTTCTGCGCCTGCTCCAGCGGCTTGGCGTCGATCAGGGCGATGCGGTCGGCGCGCACGCCGCGCCTGACCAGCAGGGCCGCCAGCGCCATGCCGGCCGGACCCGCGCCGCAGATGGCGATATCGGCATCCAGCGTCATGCGCCGCCTTTCATGATGGATTCGATCTCCGCGATGGACTTCGGCGCGCTGGCCGTCAGCAGGCGGTAGCCATCCTGCGTGACGACCACATCGTCCTCGATGCGGATGCCGATGTTCCAGTACTGTTCCGGCACGCCCGCGGCGGGGCGCACATAGATGCCCGGCTCCACCGTCAGCGCCATGCCGGGCTGGATGATGCGGGAAGGCTTGTCGTGCTGGTTCACGTCGCGGTACAGGCCCACGTCGTGCACGTCCATGCCCAGCCAGTGGCCGGTGCCGTGCATATAGAACTGGGCGTAGGACTTGCTGGCGATGGCCTCGTCCAGGCTGCCTTTCAGCAGGCCGGTATCGAGCATGCCCTGCACCAGAACCCGCACGGCCGCCTCGTGGATGCCCGCGTACTGCCGGCCCGGCACGATGGCCTGGAAGGCCGCTTCCTGCGCCGCCAGCACCAGCTCATACAGTTCGCGCTGCGGACCGCTGAAGCGGCCGTTGACGGGGAAGGTACGCGTGATGTCCGAGGCATAGCCTTCGAATTCGCAGCCGGCGTCGATCAGCACCAGGTCGCCGTCTTCGGTGCGGCGCCGGTTGGTGTTGTAGTGCAGGACGCAGGCATTGGCGCCGGAAGCGACGATCGGGGTATAGGCCGGGAATTGCGCGCCGTGGCGGCGGAATTCGTACAGCAACGCGGCCTCGATCTCGTATTCGAACATGCCGGGCTTGGTGGTGCGCATGGCGCGCTCGTGGGCGCCGCCCGCGATTTCGCCGGCGCGCAGCATGATGGCCTGTTCGCCTTCATCCTTCAGCAGGCGCATTTCATCGATGATGGGCAGCAGGTCGCGCACCGAGGAAGGCGCGGTAACGCCGCTGCGCGACATGCGGCGCACGCTTTCCAGCCAGCGCATCACCTGCGCGTCGAGCGTGGCGTTGCGCGCCAGCGAGCAGTACAGCGCCGTGGCGTTGGACAGCTGGTGCGTCATCTGCTCGTCCAGCTGGCCGACGGGGTAGGCGAAGTCCAGGCCGAATTCGGTGCGCGCCGCTTCCGGACCGTAGCGGTAGCCTTCCCAGATTTCGTGTTCGATATTCTTTTCGCGGCAGAACAGGATGGACTGCGCCTGCGCCGTGCCGCGCGCGGCAACGAGCACCAGTACCGCTTCCGGCTCGGGGAAGCCGGTCAGGTAGTAGAAGGAACTGTCGTGGCGGTAAGGGTAGTCGCTGTCGCCGTTGCGCAGGACTTCCGGCGCCGTGGCAATGACGGCCACGCTGCCGGGCTCCATCTGCGCCAGCAGCCTGGCGCGGCGTTCAGCGTAAGGGTTCATGCGTTCATTATGGCGTTCAATTCTTCCAGCTGCTTGACGGTGCCCACGTTGACCCACTCGCCTTCGTAGATTTCACCGCCGACCTGGCCCTTGTCCGCATAGGCGCGAATCAGCTTGCCCAGGCCCGCGTGCTGGCCCGGCTCGATGCCGTTGAACATTTCCATGCGGTAGACGCCGATGTTACCGAAGTTCCACTTCGGCTCGCCGTCGTTGGACACGGAATACATGTTCAGGCCGAAGTCGCCCTTGGGATTGTGCCAGGGATTCTTCGTCAGCCAGATCCAGGCGGCGTCGCGCTTGTCCTTGTCGTAGGTGTTGCCTAGCACGTCCTTGTCATGCAGGACATCCTTTACCTGCTCGAAATCGAAATGCGGGCAGTAGATATCGCCGGAGATGGCCAGGAAAGGCTCCTCGCCCAGCAGATGGCGCGCCTTGGCGATGCCGCCCGCCGTTTCCAGCGGCTCCGGTTCGGCGGAATAGCGGATCTGCGCGCCGAAGCGGCTGCCGTCGCCAAGGTATTCCTCCAGCATGTGGCCGAGGTGGGAATGGTTGATGACGATTTCCGTGATCCCGGCGCGCACCAGGTTCACGATATGCCATTCGATCAGCGGGCGGCCGCGCACTTTCAGCAGCGGCTTGGGCATGGTATCCGTCAAAGGGCGCATGCGCTCGCCGCGGCCGGCGGCGAAAATCATTGCTTTCATGGGACAGCCTTTCAGAAGGTGTAGCCGACCTTGGGCTGCGGGTTGATATCCAGCGCGTCCAGCAGTTTGCGCAGCGGTTTCAGTTCGTTGTAGCGGTGGGCGGTCTTGCGCACGTATTCCAGCACCGTGGGGATGTCGCCCAGGTACATCGGCTTGTTGTCGCGGTAGTTCAGGCGCGAGAAGGTGCCCAGGTTCTTCAGGTGGCGCTGCAGCGCGCACAGTTCGAAGTCCTTGTAGAAGATATCGAAATCCTTGTTCAGCGGCAGTCCCATGCTGCGCGCGTGCTGCCAGTAGCGGATCACCCAGTCCAGCACCAGTTCCTCATCCCAGGCCACGTAGGCATCCTTCATCAGCGAGCCGATGTCGTAGGTGATGGGGCCATACATCGCATCCTGGAAATCGAGGATGCCGGGATTGGCTTCGTCCATCCACATCAGGTTGCGCGAGTGGTAGTCGCGGTGCATGAAGACCTGGGGCTGGGACTGGATGTTCGCCATCAGCAGCTCGAAGACCTTGTCCAGGTCCGCACGCTGGGCATCGGTCAGCGTCACGCCCAGGTGGCGGCCGATATACCACTCGGGGAACTGGACCAGGTCGCGCATCATGATTTCGCGGTTGAAGTCCGGCAGCACGCCCGGCTGGCTTTTCAGCTGGATCTTCACCAGGGCCGACAGCGCCTCGGCATACAGCGTGGCGGCGTTGTCGTGGTTCAGGGCCTGCAGGTAGCTGGTGGTGCCCAGGTCGGACAGCAGCAGGAAGCCGCGCGGCACGTCCTGCGCCACGATGTTCGGCACGGAGACGCCGGCGTCGGCGAACAGCTGGTCCACCTTGACGAAGGCCGGCACGTTCTCGCGCTCGGGCGGCGCGTCCATCACGATCAGGGTGGAACCATGCTGCGCCTGGTGCTCCGGCTGCACGTCGACACGGAAATAGCGGCGGAAGCTGGCATCCTCGGAAGCGGGACGTGCGGTGTCCACGGAGACGAGGCCAAGGCCTTGCAACCATTCTTTTACGAGGGCAAGGCGGGAATCGGCGGCTGCTGCGGCGCCATCCTGCACGCCTTGAGGTGATAAATTAGACAATAATGACATTAAACAGCCTGCGGAATCCGTTGGTGTTGAAGATTCCCATATAATAAGGGATTCACATTAAAAAATCGCCTGTCACGGTGTTACTCGCGTCCCTTACATGAGCTGGTTTTCGGCCCCTAACAACAAGCAACGCTGGGCATTTGCCTTGACAGCCATCGCCGCCGCCTCGGCGACGGTGTGTGCCCATGCACAGACCGCGCCGCACGCCAAGCGTCCGCCGCGGGTGGAAGACAAGAATGCCGTGACCACGGTGCGCGCCGAGGATATCAGCGGCCGCCCCGAGCGCGAGATCAATCTCGACCGCGATGTGGAAGTGGTGCACGACAAGACCCGCATGACCGCCGATACGGCCTGCTTCCGCCAGGTCGAAGACGAGGTGGAAGCGAAAGGCAATGTACGCCTGTGGCGCTGGGGCGACTACTACACGGCCGATGAGCTCAAGCTCAATATGGAAACGGGCAAGGGCTATATGCTGCAGCCGACCTACAAGATGGAGGTCAACAACGCCCAGGGCAAGGCGCGCCGCATCGACTTCATTAACGAAGAAGAAGCGGTGGTCATCGATGGCACGTATTCGACCTGCCAGGGCCCGAACCCGGACTGGTACCTGAAATCGAGCACGCTGAATCTGGACACGGGCCGCGACGTCGGCACGGCCGGCACCACCATCGTGTATTTCAAGGACGTGCCGCTGATCGGCACGCCCGGCCTGTCGTTCTCGCTGTCAGGCGCGCGCCGCTCCGGCTGGCTGCCGCCGATTCCGGGCTTCGGTTCCAAGGGCGCGGCGGAAATCACCGTGCCGTATTATTTCAATATCGCGCCCAACCGCGACCTGACGCTGTACCCGCGCATCATTTCGCGCCGCGGCATCCAGCTGGGCGCTGTGGGCCGCTATATCGGCGAGACGGACGAAGGCAATTACTACGAGGGCAAGACGTCCTTCGAATACCTGCCGCACGACCGCCTGACGGGCACGGACCGCTGGCAGATCAACACGCAGCACACGCAGGCGCTGACCAAGGAATGGTCTTACGGCTGGAATGCGCGCGCCGCATCGGACGACAACTATCCGAACGACTTTTCGAAGACAGTGTCCTCCTCTGCTGAGCGCCAGCTGCTGCGCGAGCTGCGCACCGATTACCGCGGCGAGTACTGGAGCCTGACCGCGCGCGCCAACCGCTACCAGGTGCTGCAGGACCCGGACTCGGTGACCAATCCGAGCCTGACGGTGGAGCGTCCCTATGACCGCCTGCCGTCGATCAACTTCCGCGCCGCGCGCTATGACGTGGGGGGCTTTGACTGGGAATTCAATTCGGAGCTGACGCGCTTCTCGCATCCGACCCTGATCAACGGCAACCGCATGGTGGCCGTGCCGCAGGTGAGCTACCCGGTCATCGGCGCCAGCTATTTCATCACGCCCAAGCTGATGGTGAACGCCGCGGCTTACCAGCTCGATGCCTACCAGGGCGCGGAATCGCGCTCGGTCACGCGCGCGATTCCGACCTTCTCGGTCGATTCGGGGCTGGAGTTCGAACGCGAATCGAAGCTGTTCGGGCGCGCCATGACGCAGACCCTGGAACCGCGCCTGTTCTACGTCTACACGCCGTACAAGCGCCAGGACAATCCGCTGTTCGACACCGCCGAAGCGACCTTCAACTTCACGCAGATCTTCAGCGAGAACCGCTTCGTCGGCTCGGACCGCGTCAGCGATGCGAACCAGATCACGGCGGCCGTGGTGTCGCGCTTCCTGGAAGCGAACGGCGCCGAGCGTTTGCGCCTGGCGTTCGGCCAGCGCTTCTACCTGAACGACCAGCGCGTGCAGCTCGATCCGAACGCGGAGAAAAAGGACAGCCGCTCGGACATCCTGGCCGCCGCGACCGGCCGGATTTCCGAAACCTGGGCCGTCGACAGCGCAGTGCAGTACAATCCGCACGACAGCAAGGTAGTCAGCTCGAATCTGACGCTGCAGTTCCAGCCGGGGCCGAAGAAGGTTTTCAACGCCGGCTACCGTTATCTGCGCGACAGCTTCAAGAATGCGGACTTCTCCAGCCAGTGGCCGCTCTCGGACCGCTGGTTCGGCGTGGGCCGCATCAGTTATTCGTTGAAAGATCATAAAGTCCTGGATACCCTGATTGGCCTGGAATACAACTGCGAATGCTGGGTGTTCCGCATGGGCGCGCAGCGCTTCGTGACGACGGCCAACAAGACTTCGACCCAGATCTTCTTCCAGCTGGAGCTGAACGGCTTGTCCAAGTTCGGCATCGGCAACCCGCTGGAAGTGATGAAGAACAGCATTCCGGGCTACCAGCGTTTGAATGAAGGCTACCGCCGCTAATTAGGTTTTCTCCACCCCTGACTCATGAGCGTTTCAGATATGCGTAATGCCAGTATGCACCCGATCAAAGTAGCAGTTGTCCTGCTGTGCGCCCTCGCTGCCGGCACGCCGGCCCTGGCGCAGGACGCCAAGCCGGCCGACAAGCCTGCTGCAGCCGCGCCTGCTGCCGCTCCCGCCGCGGCGCCGGCCAAGGGGTTTACCCAGCCCGGCCAGTCCAGCAATACGCCGATCGATTCCATCGCCGTCATCGTCAATGACGAAGTGATCACGCGCCGTGAGCTGAACCAGCGCGTGCAGACCATTGTGCGCCGCATGCAGTCGCAGAAAGTCCAGCTGCCGGAGCAGGCCGACCTGGAACGCCAGATCCTGGAGCGCATGATCGTGGAACGCGCCCAGCTGCAGCTGGCCAAGGAAATGGGCGTGCGGGTGGACGACCAGATGCTGGACCGCGCCATCGGCCGCATCGCCGAGCAGCAGAAGATGACGGTGCAGGACCTGCGCAATTCGATGGAGAAAGAGGGTACCACCTTCCCGGCCTTCCGCGAGGAGATCCGCGAAGAGATCATCATGCAGCGCCTGCGCGAGCATGAGGTGGACAACAAGATCCAGATTTCGGAAGCGGAAGTGGACGCCTTCGTGCAGGCCGAGAAGGCCGCCGCCGCCGAGCAGTTCGAGCTGAACATCTCGCAGATCATGGTGCGCATTCCGGAGAATGCGTCGCCGGACGTGATCGCCCAGCGCCAGAAGCGCGCCGAGGAAGTGATGCGCCAGCTGCGCACCGGCGCCGACTTCGCCAAGATGGCCGCCACCTATTCCGACGCCACCGACGCGCTGCAGGGCGGCGTGGTGGGCTGGCGCCAGAGCGACCGCCTGCCGCCGCTGTTCGCCGAAGCGCTGAACAAGCTGAAGCCGGGCCAGCTGACGCCGATCATGCGCAGCGTGGGCGGCTTCCACATCCTGAAGCTGGTGGACAAGCGCAGCGTGGCCGAAGCCCAGGCCGCGGAAACCGTGCAGCAGACGCACGCCCGCCACATCCTGATCAAGGTCACGCCGACCGTCAGCGCGGCGGACGCCAAGCGCAAGCTGCTGGAACTGAAGGAGCGCCTGGATAACAAGGCCGCCAAGTTCGAAGATCTGGCGCGCCTGGTGTCGAACGACGGTTCCGCCGCCAAGGGCGGTGACCTGGGCTGGCTGTACCCGGGCGACACTGTGCCGGAATTCGAGCAGGCCATGAATGCGCTGAAGCCGGGCCAGGTTTCCGAGCCGGTCGAGACCAGCTTCGGCTACCACCTGATCGAAGTGCTGGAGCGCAAGAGCGACGACGTGTCGAAAGAGAAGAAGCGCGCGGAGGCCCGCAACGCCCTGCGCGAACGCAAGCTGGTGGAAGCGATCGACGACTGGCAGCGCCAGGTGCGCGACCGCGCCTACGTCGAGTTCCGCGACGATTCCAAGTAAGCACGAAGGAGGGCACAGGTGAGCGCCACTCAGCAAACAGGGCGCGCCGCCGTGCCGCCATCCCGCCGCCCCGTCGTCGCCGTGACGACGGGCGAACCGGCCGGCATCGGGCCGGAGATTTCCATCCGCGCCGCCTGGGCCATGCGCGAGCAGGTCAACGCGGTGCTGATCGGCGACGCCGCCTTCCTGGCCATGACGGCCGCCGACATCGATCCTTCCATCCGCGTCAGCGCGCTGTCGCTGCAGGCCGTGCGCAATGGCGGGCTGCCGCATTTCGGGCCCGGTGTGCTGTGCGCGATCGATATTCCGCTGGGCGCGCACGTGAAGCCCGGCGTGCTGGATAAGGAAAATGGCCGCGCCGTGCTGGCCACGCTGGATGCCGCCATCGAAGGCGTCGGCGCCGGCTGGTTCGAGGCGGTCGTCACCGCGCCGCTGCAAAAGAGCACCATCAACGATGCCGGCGTGCCATTCTCCGGCCACACCGAATACTTCGCTGACCGTACCGCCACGCCGCGCGTGGTGATGCTGCTGGCGGGCCAGCCGCACTTCCCGGCGGATTCCGCGCCGCTGCGCGTGGCGCTGGCCACCACCCATCTGCCGCTGAAGGACGTTTCCGCAGCCATCACGCGCGAGAGCCTGGCCGAGAAGACGAATACGCCCAAGGTTGTCATGATGCTCGCGGGTTCGCCCGGAGGCGATCAGCCTTACCTGCGCGTGGCGCTGGCCACGACGCACCTGCCTTTGAAAGACGTGCAGTCGGCGCTCACGAAGGACAGCCTCACGCAGGTGCTGGACATCCTGCACGCGGACCTCGTGCGCAAGTTCGGCCTCGCGTCGCCGCGGATCCTCGTGACGGGCCTGAACCCGCATGCGGGCGAGAACGGTTAC
>DASWYX010000219.1:0-2455 GCA_036404755.1 Pseudoduganella sp. | reverse complement strand
GGGCGCCGTGCAGGAAGTGGCGGATCTGGTGCGTCTGTGCGCCGAAATACGCATCCCCATTGTGCCGCAAGGCGGCAATACGGGCCTGGTGCTGGGCAGCGTGCCCGATGCCAGCGGCACGGCGGTCGTGCTGTCGTTAGCGCGCCTGAACCGCGTGCGCGCAATCGATCCCGCCAACCGCACGATGACGGTGGATGCCGGCTGCATCCTGCAAAGCATCCAGGAGGCCGCTGCCGCGCAAGGCTGCCTGTTCCCGCTTTCGCTGGCGGCCGAAGGCAGTTGCACCATCGGCGGCAATCTGTCGACCAATGCGGGCGGCACGGCCGTCCTGCGCTACGGGAACACACGCGAGCTTTGCCTGGGCCTGGAAGTGGTCACGCCGCAGGGCGAGATCTGGTCCGGCCTGCGCGGCCTGCGCAAGGACAATACCGGCTACGACCTGCGCGACCTCTTCATCGGGGCCGAAGGCACGCTGGGCATCATTACCGGCGCGGTGCTGAAACTGTTCCCGCAACCGAAGGCCAGCATTACCGCGCTCACCGCGCTGGCATCGCCGGCCCACGCACTGCGGCTGCTGTCCATCATGCAGGACCGTTGCGGCGCCAGCCTGACGGGCTTCGAACTGATGTCCGCCTTCTGCCTGAAACTGGTGCACAAGCACTTCCCGCAATTGCCGCAGCCTTTCGCGCGAGAGCATGCACAGTACGCATTGCTGGAGCTCTCCAGCAGCGAATCCGAACAGCACGCGGTGGCGCTGCTGGAAAGCGCCATCGGCGCCGCCTTGGAAGAAGGCGTGATCGATGACGCCGTGGTGGCGAGTTCCGTCGCGCAGTCACTGGGTTTGTGGCAGATCCGCGAGCACATCCCTCTGGCCCAGGCGGCGGACGGGAAGAACATCAAGCACGATATCTCGCTGCCCGTTTCCGCCATCCCCGAATACATCGACCACACCGAGCCCTTGCTGCAGCAAGCCTTCCCCGGCTGCCAGCTGGTCTGCTTCGGCCATCTCGGCGACGGCAACCTGCATTTCAACGTGGCGCCGCCGCCCGGCATCAGCAACGAAGCATTCCTCGTCAACCAGGAAGCATTGAACCGCGTGGTGCACGACAATGTGGTGGCGTTCGGCGGCTCGATTTCGGCGGAACACGGCATCGGCGCGCTGAAGCGCGATGAACTGGCGCGCTACAAGTCCCCGGTAGAACTGCAGATGATGCGCGCCATCAAAGCCGCACTTGATCCCCTGGGTATCATGAACCCGGGGAAGATCATATGAAAACACTACTGCTGCTTGCACTCACCCTGCCTGCCGCCGTGCAGGCCCAGGCCCAGGTTCACAAGTGCACGGTCGACGGCAAGGTCAGCTACAGCCAGGCGCCGTGCGAGCGCGGACAGGCAGCCGTGATTGCCGTGCCGGATGCCCCGCCGCCCGATCCGAGTGCGAAGACCGACCTGGCACGCCAGAAGCGCGAAGCGAAGCTGATGGAAAAGGAGCGCCTGAAGCGCGAAGCGCAGCAGGGCCGCGAAGATGAAGCCGCCCACCGCGTCGCCGTCAAGCGCCGCGACAAATGCCAGAAGCTCCGGCAGGACCAGAAGTGGGCCGAGGAAGATGCACGCGGCGCCCTGATCCAGAACAGCGAACGCGCGCAGATCAAGGCTCGCCGCGTGGCAGAGCGCTACAAACTGGAATGCGGGAGCTGACGCAAGCTCCCGCGCTGCGGCGCCTGTCGCGCTGGCTGCTCCTGGGCGAGTGGCGCGCGCATCCCATCCGGGCCCTCGTCGCCATCGCCGCCATTGCGGTGGGGGTGGCGCTGGGTTTCGCCATCCACCTGGTCAACGCCGCCGCGCTGAATGAATTCTCGGCGGCCGTGCAAACCCTGTCCGGCCAGGCGGAAGTGCAAGTCAGCGGCACCGAACCCTTGATCGATGAAGCGATCTATCCACGGTTGGCCGAGCGTCCCGGGGTCGGCACCGCGTCTCCCGTGCTGACCTTCGATGCATCCCTGCCCGGCCGCAACCAGCCGCTGAAGATCATCGGCCTCGATGTATTCCGCGCGGCGGCCGTGTCGCCCGGCCTTCTCGGCGTGCCGGATGGCGACACGCCCTACGACACCGTGGCGGACGACGCCATCTTCCTTTCCCAGGCTGCGCAGCAATGGCTCGGCGTGCGTCCCGGCAACCCGGTTGAATTCCAGTCCGGCACCCAGCGCCTGAAGCTGCGCGTGGCGGGCGCCGTGCCGGGCGCACGCGCCGGCCAGCGCCTCGGCGTGATGGACATCGGCGCCGCCCAGTGGCGCTTCCAGCAACTGGGCAAGCTGTCCCGCATCGACCTGCGACTGCGCGACGGCGAAGACCGCGCCGGCTTCCGCGCCGCACTGGCGGCGGAACTTGAACGCGAATTCCCGGGCCGTTTCCGCGTCACGAGCACCAGCGATGGTGAACAGAATAGCCGCAGCAG
>DASWYX010000218.1:0-1954 GCA_036404755.1 Pseudoduganella sp. | reverse complement strand
CGTCGGCGTGGGCTACCGCTTCTAGGTGTGGGTGATGGCGTAGCGCAGCTCTTGCGCGAGCGCCCGGCGGTGGGGCGCGGTGGCGAAAGTGCCGATATCGACCGCCACACCGCGCGATTCGAGGTGAATCAGTTCACCGGGACGCTCGGGAGCGTGCATGCGCAGCCAGCAGGTATCCAGCTTCACGCTGCGCATATGGCCGGCGCTGACCTGCTCGATCAGCAGGCTGCCGCCAGCCAGCACGATGTGCTCATAGTCGGTCGCGTGGCGCGCGTAGTAGAGGAAGGCGGCGGCAACGGCCGTCATTTCGAGCGCAGTGAAGATCAGGATGTGCCATAAGCCGGCCAGCATGAAGCCGGCGGCCACGCCGAAAGAGAACACGCACATCAGCGCGTAGGCGACACCCAGCTGCCCCGGCGTGAGCGAACAATTCCGCCGCAGCAGCCATTCCTTTCCTTCCATCGGCAGGTCACGTTTCACGGTTTTCCCCTGCAATCCTCACCTGAACCTATTCTATGCCAGAAGTACACGCCCAGGCTTATCCGGTCAAGTTTGGCTGATTGACAAGTCGTTGTTGCCGGACGACAAGCAGATAAAAATCCGTTTTCAATTAGGCAAAACATCCGGAAAACCGCGTGTTAATTGGGGAGAATTGAGGCTCGAACCACTAACACCCGGGTAGACCCAAGGGTCTGACCCTTTGGGTCTGACCCGGATGTTAGGTTTAATACACTACGGGGAAATCAATGTCGTTTGCCAATCTGAAGATCGGTGCCCGGCTTGGGCTGGGATTTGCTGCGGTGCTTGCGCTGCTGGTGGTAATGCTGGCGATGGGGCTGGGCGCCATGGCGCGCATCGGCAGCCGCACGCACGATATCGTGACGGACAAGAACGTGAAGATGGCGGCGGCCAACGAAATGGTGGACAACGTCCGCAATATCACGCTGGCCTTGACGACGATGGTGGTGGTTCCGAGCACGCCGCAGATGGAAGCCGAGCTGGCGAAGGTGATGGAAGCGCGCAAGAAGTACGGCAAGGCCAAGGAAACGCTGGCCAGCAAGATCTCCACCGACAAGGAGAAAGAGCTGATGGCGGCCGTGGACGAAGCGCTGAAAACCGGCGCCGCCATGAACAACAAGCTGATCGAGCTGCGCAAGGAAGGCGAGATCCAGGACGCGACCACGCATCTGCTTACGCAATCCGGCCCGGTGCAGGTCAAGGCCCTGCAGGCGCTGGACGCGCTGATCGCCTACGAGGCGAAGCAGGCCGAGGATGCCGGCAAGGAAGTGGACAGCGTCTATTCCAGCTCGCAGACCATGCTGATCGCCCTCGGTTCGCTGGCCGTGCTGATTGGCGCGGCCGTGGCCTGGTTCATCACGCGCTCGATTACGGCGCCGATCAATGAAGCGGTGGCAGTGGCGGAGACGGTGGCGTCGGGCGACCTGTCCTCGCGCATCGAAACGTCGCGCGGCGATGAAACGGGCCGCCTGCTGACGGCGCTGAAAGCCATGAACGATGCGCTGCTGAACGTGGTGTCGCAGGTGCGCAGCGGCACCGATGCGATCACCACCGCCTCCAGCGAGATCGCGGCGGGCAACCTGGACCTCTCTTCCCGCACCGAAGAACAGGCTTCCTCGCTGGAGGAAACCGCTTCGTCGATGGAGGAGCTGACCTCCACCGTGAAGCAGAATGCGGACAATGCACGCCAGGCGAACACGCTGGCCGCCAGCGCTTCGGAAGTCGCGACCAAGGGCGGCGATATCGTGTCCCGCGTGGTGACGACGATGGGCACGATTAATGACTCTTCGCGAAAGATCGTCGACATTATTTCCGTCATCGATGGAATCGCCTTCCAGACCAATATCCTGGCGCTGAACGCTGCCGTGGAAGCGGCGCGCGCCGGTGAACAGGGCCGCGGCTTCGCGGTGGTGGCAACCGAGGTGCGCAACCTGGC
>DASWYX010000217.1:0-8038 GCA_036404755.1 Pseudoduganella sp. | reverse complement strand
ACGAGTTCGCCCGCCTGGCGCGCAAACGGTCCCGCCGCAGCAAAGGAGGGTACCGCGAACGTCCCCTGCGAAACGATTTTCGCCAGATCAGCCTCCGAGCAAACAGCAGAAGAGTCGCCGGCGATGGCCCCAAACTCCCGCCCGCCCATGAATCGCATGCACGCCACTGGCTCCCCGAACGCGCTGCAATTGGCCAGCATATCCGCCTCCTCGCGCAGCGCATCGAGCGGCCTGCCCGGCGCCGCCGCGATCACCCAGGTGCCGGTGGACAGCACCGCAGGCGCCTGGCAGCCGCCACCCAGATGACGCAGCAGCGAAGCATTGCTGTCGTGGATGCCGCACAGGACCTGGCAATCCGCCGGCAATCCCGTCTGCGCGGCCAGAGCGCCTTTCAGCACGCCCAGCGGCTGCCAGGCGGGCTGCAGGGCGGGAAACAGCTTGTGCCAGCCCATGCGCTCCACCAGTGCCGAATAGCGCTGGCGAGCCGGCTGCCACAAGTCCGTATGGCAGCCCAGCGAAGTCACCTCGCTCGCAGCTACGCCGCACAGGCGCCAGGCCCAGTACTGTGGATACATCAGGACGTGGCGCGCCTTCGCGAATTCGGCAGGGAAGGCCATCGCCTGCCAAACCAGTTGCGAGCCAAGGTTCAGGCCAGCCGGCAGATGCGGCGAATAACTGTTCGCATAGGCCGGACGCAGCCGCCCGTAGCGCTCCACATGGTCAGGCGGCAGCTCGAATTCATAATCCAGCACCGGCAGCACCAGTCCATCGTCATCGATCAGCGCCGCGGTCGCGCCATGCGTGACGGGCACGATGGCGCCTATCTGCCCCTGCGCCTGCGCCGCATAAGCGCGCAGGGTATCGAGCATCCAGCTCCAGATACCCTCCGTATCGTGGTGCGGATAGGGGCCCTCGCGCAGGATCACGTTTGGCCTGCGTTGCTCGGCCAGTTGCGTGCCGTCCGGCGCGATCAGGGTCAGCTTGGCATTGGTCTTGCCGATATCGAGAACGACGGTGGCGCGGTTGTCCTTGATCATTTCGCCACCTTGCGGCCGCGCAGGAGACGGGGCAGGGCGATCGTCACCAGCAGCAGCACGCCGACCGAGATCGTCATGTAAATGCCCGGGATATTCGCCAGCGAGAGCCCGAAGGTCACAGCGCCCAGCGTCAGCACGGCCAGCATCACGCCGCCGATGGTCCCCACGCCGCCGGAGATACTCACACCACCGAGAATCACCATGGTGATCACTTCCAGCTCCCAGCCCATCGCGATATTCGGACGGGTGCTGCCGATGCGGCCCGTCAGCAGGAAGGCAGCCAGTCCCGCCATGGCGCCCGTCAGCACGAAGAGCATAAAGCGGTAGCGGTCGACGGAAATGCCGGAAAAGCGCGCCGCCACAGGATTGTTGCCGATGGCGTAAATGCGGCGACCCCAGCTCGTCGCATGCAGCATGAAGCCGAACAGCGCGGCGAACACCAGCAGCACGGTGAACTCGCGCGGCAGGGAGCCGAAGAAATAGCCCTGGCCCCAGTCGGCCATCAGCTGCGGATAGCCGGTGAAAGCCTGGTCGCCCAGCACCACGCTCGCCAGCCCACGGAAGACCGACACCGTGCCGATCGTGACCACGATGGAAGGCAGGGCAAAGTGCGTCACGAGCACGCCATTCAGGGCGCCACAGACAATGCCGGTGCCCACGCCCACGAACAGCAGGGACTCCGGCGGCCAGCCGGCCGTATTCGCCAGGCCCATCGCCACCGAGGACAGCGCCAGGATACCCGCCACCGAAATATCGATCTCGCGGCAAATGATCAACAGCGCCATGGGCAGCGCGATCAGCGCCTTCTCGCTGAAGTTGAAGGTGCCGTCGGCCAGGTTGTCCGGATCGAGGAAATGCGGCAGCAGCGCGCCGTTGATGGCGAAGACGGTGATCAGCAGCAGGACTAGCAGCGACTCCCAGCGCCCCATCAAGGCGCCGAAACGGAAGCTGGGACGATCGAGAATCGTATAACGTGATGTGCTGGGAACGGACATAAGCGGAACGGAGCTCATACAGCGCTCCTGGCAGTGTTGGTCAGATGCAGCGGGAGGATCTGGCGGCCCTTGCTGCGGCTTCCGCGTGCATTGATCAGCACAGCGGCGAGGATGACGATGCCCGTCAGGGCGCTTTGCCAGAACGGCGATACCTTCACCACCGGCAGCGCGTTGCCGATCACGGCGAGGAAAAGTGCACCGAGTACGGCGCCCAGCACGGAACCGCTGCCGCCGGCGATGCTGATGCCGCCGATCACGCAGGCTGCGATCACGGTGAATTCGAAGCCGTAGGCGATTTCCGTGTAAGCGACGGCGTAGCGCGCCACCCACAGATAGCCGCACAGGCCCGCCACGGCGCCGGACAAGCCGTAAGTCCACAGCAGGCGGCGCGCAATCGGAATGCCGACATAGCGGGCGGAACCCGGCTCATTGCCAATGGCGAACAGGTCGCGTCCGAAGCGGCTGTAATTGGCCACATACCAGGCAGCGAGAATGGCCGCTGCCGCGATCCACACCAGGTGGGTGAGCCCGAGCAGGCGCTCCAGCGGGAAAGCGATGAAGTTCGCCGGCATCTGGTGCGAATTGACCCAGGCGCCGCCGGACAGTACGAACACCAGCCCGCGGTACACGCTCATTGAACCCAGCGTGACGACGATGGGCGGCAGCTGCAGGTAGCCGATCAGCCAGCCGTTGACGAGGCCCAGCACCAGGCCAAGCGTGGTCGCCACCAGCACGATCACGATCAGCGGGGTGTCCGGCGCGCGCGACGCGATCAGCGCCGCCGCCATGCCCGACAGCGCCAGGTTCGACGCGACGGACAGGTCCACGCCACGCGTCACGATCACCAGCATCTGCGCCAGCGCGAGCATGATCAGCAGGGTGCTGTCCGTCAGCAGGTTGCCCAGGCTGGGCAAAGTCAGGAACACGGGGGCGCGCATGCCAACCAGCAGCGTGAGCGCGACGATCGAGAGCGCCAGTTGCGCCTCGCGTTGTTTCAACAAGTTCATACCATCTCCAGCGCGGATGCCGCCGCCACAACGCTTTCCGGCGTGGCTTCCTCGCGGCTGAATACCTGCTTCACATGGCCCTGGTGCATGACGACCACGCGGTCGGCGAGGCCCAGCACTTCAGGCAGTTCGGACGAAACGAGAATCACGGACAAGCCCTTTTCCACCAGCTGGCTGACGAAGCGGTGCACCGCAGCCTTGGAGCCGATATCGATGCCCTTGGTCGGCTCATCGAGGATGATGACTTTGGGCTGCGTCGCAAGCCACTTGCCCAGCACCACCTTCTGCTGGTTGCCGCCCGAAAGCTCTGACACGTTCTGCGTCAGATGCGATGCCTTCAGCTCGAGCTGCTCGCTGAAGTGGCGCGCGATCGCACATTCCTCGGCGCGGCGCTTGCGCAGGAAGAAGCCGATGCGCGACAGGATGGGCAGCGTAATGTTCTGCATGATGGGCAGGGACAGGTGCGCTCCCTGGTGCTGGCGGTCTTCCGGTACATAGGCGATGCCATGGGCGATGGCGTCCTGCGGGCAGCCGATGCGTACCGGCTTGCCTTCCAGCGTCACGCTGCCGCTCACATTGCTGGTGAGGCCGAACAGCGCCTGCATCACCTCGGAGCGGCCCGCGCCCACCAGGCCATAGAAGCCCAGGATTTCGCCGCGGCGCAGCTGGAAGCTGACGTTATCGAATTCCGTCGGATGGCACAGCTTCTCCACTTCCAGCAGCACTTCGCCCGGCGCCACGTCCGCCTTCGGATAGGCATTCTGCACGGTGCGGCCCACCATCAGCGCCACCAGTTCGGATTCGCTGATGTCGGCCAGGGCGCCGTCGGCGATGAACTGGCCGTCTCGCAGCACGGTGTAGCGGTCGGCCACAGTGAAGATTTCGTCGAACTTGTGCGAAATGAAGATCACGGCCGTGCCGGCAGCGCGCAGCTGGCCGATGATGCGGTACAGCTCATGGATCTCGCGCTGGGAAAGGGAAGCGGTTGGCTCGTCCAGGATCACCACGCGCGCATCCTGCGACAGGGCGCGGGCGATTTCCACGAAGTGGCGCTGCGCCACGCTCAGGTCCTTCACGCGGGCGCGCACCGGCAGCGAGACTTCCAGCCGTTCGAACAGCTTCTCCGCTTCGGCTTCGATACGCTTCCAGTCTATGCGCCCGCCGCGCGAAGGCTGGCGGCCTACGTAGATGTTTTCCGCCACCGTGAGTTCATCGAACATCACGGTTTCCTGGTGCACGGCGGTGATGCCGGCGCGCTGGGCATCCTGGGCGCAGGTGAACTTCATTTCCTCGCCGCCGAGGCGGATGCTGCCTTCATCCGGCGTGTAGATGCCGGTGAGCGTCTTGACGAGGGTGGACTTGCCGGCGCCGTTCTCGCCGATCAGCGCCATCACTTCACCGGCGCGGACCGAGAGACCGACCTTGTTCAGGGCCGCGATGCCCGCAAAACGCTTGCTAATGCCGGACAACTCCAGCACGTGTGCCTGGTTATGCTGCATGACGAATCAGAAAACCTTGGAGAACTTGTCCACGTTCTCCTTGTTGTAGGTGAACGGCGGCGCCATGGCGGCATCTCCGTGCGAATCGAGCACGATTGAGCCCATGCGGCCGGCATTGACGCTGCCGCCTGCCTTGGCATTCGGATCGCCCTTCACGAAGCCATAGGCCGCGTAGGTCGCTGCGTAGCCAAGGTCGATCGGATTCCAGATCGCGAATTCGCGCACGGCGCCGCTCTTCACATGGCCGGCCATTTCGGACGGCAGGCCCAGGCCCGTCACGAAGACCTTGCCCACCAGGTTTTCGTCCACCACCGCCTTGCTGGCGGCGTTGATGCCCACGGTGGTCGGCGCAATGATGGCCTTCAGATTCGGGTTGCTGCGCAGGAGGCCGATCGCTTCGCGGTAGCTCTTGTCCGACTGGTCGTCGCCATACACGGTGGCCACCAGTTTCAGCCTGGAGAATTCCGGCTTGGCCAGTTCATCCTTCATCACCTTGATCCAGATATTCTGGTTGGTCGCCTGGGCGGACGCAGACAGGATCGCGATTTCGCCGGCGCCGCCGATGGCGTCCGAAGCCATCTGGATCTGCTTGCGGCCGATCAGTTCAGCGTTGGACGGGTTCAGGTGCATATTGCGGCCTTCTTCGGCGATCGCGCTGTCGAAGGAAATCACCTTGATCCCGCGCTGCATGGCCTTCTTCGTGATCGGAACGAGGGCGTTCGGGTCATTCGCCGAAATCACGATCGCGTTCACTTTCTGGCTGATCAGCGAGTTGACGATTTCGATCTGGCCTTCCGCGCTGGGCGTGGTGGGGCCGGTGTAGATGATTTCCACGTCCTTCAGCTGCTTCGCCGCTTCCTCGGCGCCGGCATGGGCCGCGTCAAAGAAACCATTGCCCAGGTTTTTCACCACCATGGCGATGCGCACCTTCTCCGGCTTTTTCTCGCCGCAGCCGACGACGGCCGTGAGCATGCCCGCGGCCACTGCCGCGATAACTAATCTTCTGAGCTTCAATGCGATGTCTCCGTGTGATAAAGCGCTGCGGACTGGAAGTCGAAATTCGGTGCGAATGCGGGCGAGCTGACAGGCTGCGGCAGCGCTTCCGGCGCCACGGTCACCACATGCACGCCCGATTGCTCAAGCAGTTGCACCGCGGAGTCGGAGGCATTCGTGTCGGTGATCACGGTGGACACGCGATTCAGGCCGCACAGGATCAGGCCCGCCTTCTTGGCGAATTTCGAGCTGTCCGCCAGGACGATCAATTCCTCCGCCTGGCTGATCAAGCGCTGCTCGGCCTGGATCAGCAGGGGATCGGCTTCCATCAGCCCAAGCAGGGACAAGCCATATACGCTCATGAACATCTTGGCCGCGTAATGGTGCTGGGTGATGTCGTTGTCGAAGGGGCTGAGAATGACGTTCTGCTCGCGATAGACCTTGCCGCCCGGGAGAATGATCTCGTTGTCGCTCGATACCAGCAGGCGCTCGGCCATCAGGAAGGAATTCGTGAGGATCTTCAGGTGCTTATCGGTCAGGAACTCGGCCATCATGAAGGTGGTCGTGCCGCCATTGATGATGATCGTTTCCCCCTCGCTGCACATGCCGGCCGCATAACGCGCAATGGCGCGCTTGCGCTCCGCGTGGCACTGGATGTTGTTCTGGAAGGTTTCGCTCGAAAGCTGGAAGCCGCGCTTCTTCTGCGGCAGGTTCGCTGCTCCGCCCCGGGTGCGCGTAAGCAGGTTACGCGCAGCGAGCCAGCTGATATCGCGCCGCACGGTGGCGGGCGATGCGCTGAGCCACTCGACCAGCTGTGGAACGCTGGCAGTCGTATGTTCCGCGAGCAGCTTGAGCAAACGTTTACGGCGCTTGTGATTCACCATTTTCGTCTCCTTGTTGTGTGCCATCCTCAGGTCGTGTGGTGCGTCCGGGTGGTCACTTTATTGAAACAAGGCTAATCATTTCACCGTCCAGCGTCAATCATAAGTTGATCAATCCGGTGATTATTTGGCGAGCGGACGGTGATCAAATGCGGATTTCGATCATCATTATGATTATTCAGTTTCTAGTCATCATGTTGTTTGCTTCCGCGTTGACTCCTCCCGGCCGGCTGATTTCTACTGGCTTCCGGTTGCCGTGATGGCAAAAAACGGACGCAATTCAAACACGGAGATAAGTAATGCAAGATTCAAAGCAGAAGGCAGCGATTGAATCGCTGTGGGACGACGCGAAGGCCGCTTCGATGAGCGAACCGGAGCTCCTGCTGTACCGTTCCAACCTGCTCGGATCGGACCTGCGCATCACCAATTTCGGCGGCGGCAATACTTCCGCCAAAGTGATGATGGAAGATCCACTGAGCGGCGAGCAGGTCGAGGTACTGTGGGTGAAGGGTTCCGGCGGCGACCTGGGAAGCATCAAGATCGACGGTTTTTCCACCCTCTACATGGACAAGCTGCAGGCCCTGAAGCAGCGCTACCGCGGCCTGGAACATGAAGACGAGATGGTGGCTTATCTCCCGCACTGCACCTTCAACCTGAATCCGCGCGCCGCTTCGATCGACACCCCGCTGCACGCCTACATCGACCGCAAGCATGTGGACCACATGCACCCGGACTCCGTGATCGCGATCGCCGCCTGCGCCAGTAGCAAGGCCCTGACCCAGAAGATCTTCGAGGGTGAACTGGGCTGGCTGCCGTGGCAGCGTCCAGGCTATGACCTGGGCCTGAAGCTGGAAGCTTTGTCGAAATCGCAACCTGAACTGAAAGGCATCATCCTGGAGGGCCACGGCCTGTTCACCTGGGGCGATACCGCCAAGTCCTGCTACGAGACCACGCTGAACATCATCAAGCGCGCCGAGGAATGGCTGGCCGCCAACGTCAGGCAGCCGGTGTTCGGCGGCGCTGCGATTTCCCCGCTGGCAGCCAAGGAGCGCGCCGATCTGGCCGCGCGCCTGATGCCTATCCTGCGCGGCAAGATCAGCAAGACCGAATTCAAGCTGGGCCACTTCGACGACAGCGACGCCGTGCTGGAAGTCGTCTGCAGCCGCGACCTGAAACCGCTGGCCGCACTGGGCACCTCCTGCCCGGACCACTTCCTGCGCACCAAGATCCGTCCTTACGTGATTGATTTCGACCCGGCCAAGCCGGATTTCGACGCCCTGGTCGCCGGCCTCGATGCCGGCCTGGAAGCCTACCGCGCCGATTACGTAGCCTACTATGAGCGCTGCAAGCGTTCCAACAGCCCGGCCGTGCGCGATGCGAATCCGATCATTTACCTGATTCCTGGAGTGGGCATGTTGTCCTTCGCCAAAGACAAGGCCACTGCCCGCATCGCCGGCGAGTTCTACGTCAACGCGATTAACGTGATGCGCGGCGCGAACGGCGTCGACAGCTATGTCGGCCTGCCGGAGCAGGAAGCCTTCGACATCGAGTACTGGCTGCTCGAGGAAGCCAAGCTGCAGCGCATGCCCAAGCCGAAGAGCCTGGCCGGCCGCATCGCGCTGGTCA